>JBFGQE010000005.1:0-28813 GCA_041564355.1 Gammaproteobacteria bacterium
ATTCGACGGCAGCGTGCAAAAAACCGCCAGCGCCAACTGGAAAACTTACGCCGACAATTCTTGCGAAGGCTATCACGTCGGCATGGTGCACCGCGCGCTGGGTTCGTCGATGCAGCGCGAAACGGTGCAGATTGCCGCCTACGAAAACGGCGAGTTCGTTGGCTTCGACGTTAGCTACGACAGCGGCGACGATCGAAGTCGTTCGGGCCGGGGCTTCTGGATCTACAAGTTTCCCGGCCTGCTGCTGCATTTCGCCGATTACGCGTTCAACGCGGAAGCCGTGGTTCCGCTCGACGCCGGGTGCTCGCGGTTGCAACGCTGGTTCTGGTCGAATCCGGACAAGGCGCGCGATTACGGCATCGACGCGAGCGTAATCCGTCCTGGATCGGAACAGGTGATCGACGAAGATATCGCGATTTGCGAACTGGTGCAGCGCAATCTCGCCGCCGGGATTTACCCGGGCGGCCAGTTGTCGACGCGGCAGGAGCCCGGCACGATTTATTTTCAGCAACTCGTTCGCGCCGCGCTACGCGGACGCATCGAAACGGCCCAGCGCGGCGCTTAACGCGGACAGCAGCGCGATCGCCGCGGCAAGGACCAGGGCCAGTTCGTAAGCCTGGCGCCAATCGAAGATCAGGCCGGCCATCCAGGGCGCGACGAGACCGGCAAACCCCCATGCGGTAAACACGCGGCCGTAGGCGCGCGGGCCGTCGGCGCCGAAGTAATTAGATATCGCGACCGGGTAAATCGCGATGATTGCACCATAGCAAAAACCGACCACCGACAGCAGGCCGACGACAACCGCGGGATCGCCGCTCAATACGACCGCGATCAATGCGGCCGCGGCGAGCAAAGGCAGACCGACCAGGAAACGGGGCGCTGGCCAGCGATCGAGCAGCCATCCCGAAACGAACCCGCCCAGCGCGCTGCCGACCCCGATCATGATAGCGCCTCGCGTAGCCAATTCCAGGTTCGAGCCTTTTGCGAGCACAATCCCCGCGGCATGACCGATCGCCATCAGCCCGGAGAAGACCGCGCTCATGTAGGCCAGCCAGAATCGCGCGATCGGCTTTCCATCCCGGACGCGCCGCGGCGTCGCAACCCCCGAGCCATAGCTCGCCGCGGCGCGCTGCAACAGCAGCGCCGCGATGGTTCCGCAAACGATCACCGCCAGCGCCAGCGCACGCAGGGCCGCGGCCACCGAGTCCGACTCGATCAGCCAGGCAATGACCTGCGCGAATACGATCGAGCCGACCGCGTAAGCCGCGGTGACCGCACCCATGGCGAAACCCTTGCGTGCCGGCATGACGCGGCCGACGAGCTGCAGGCAAAAACCGTAACCGATTCCGTTACACAGGCCGAAAACCAGGCTGTAACCCGCGCATAGCTGCCACCAGCCCTGCGCGTCTGCAGCGAGCAACAGGCCCAGCGCGGCACCGAGGCAGGTCAGCAACACGAGTAGCCAGGACGGCAACGACGCATAGACCCGGTAGCCGACCAGCACCGCGACGGTAATCGCTACCAGCGCGAGCGAGTAAATCAGGCTGACATCGGAGCGCGCCAGCCCGAGCTGCACTTCCAGCGGCACGATAAACACCGAGTAGGCGTGCACCGAGCCGAGCACGAAGGTGACCAGCATCGTTGCGGGCAGGACCAGCCTCGAGCTATTCAATGACAACCGGTTCCACGGTCTTCGACTCCGGCTGGCGCTGCTTGCGGCGCATGAAGATGAACAGACCGCTGGCGGCGATGATCGCGGCGCCAAGCCAGGTGGTCAGCACCGGAACCTCGCCCCAGAAGAGATAACCGACCACTGCGGCAAATACCATCGCGAGATACTCGAAGGGCGCCAGCAGACTGGCCTCGGCGTAGCGAAACGATACCGTCAGCAACCATTGCTGCAGCCCGCAACCCAGGGCGAAACCGGCGAGCAGCCACAGATCCTCGCCGCGCGGGGTCAGCCAGCCGGCAAAAAACACCCAGACCAGGCAAACCAGCACGCCGAGGTTGTTGTAGTAAATACCGATCGCCACCGATCGTTCGCTGCTGCTGAGTTTGCGCAACCAGATCGCCACCAGCGCGCCGGTCAAGGCCGAGCCCGCCGCGGCGAGTACGCCGATATCCCAGCCGCCGCCGGGACGCGCGATCAGCAACACGCCGGTGAATCCGGCCGCTACCGCCAGCCAACGACGCAAACCGATGATTTCGCGGAGCAGGAAAATCGACAGCACGGTAATAAAAATGGGCGCCGCGTAGGCCAGCGCGGTCGCATCGGCGAGCGGGATGCGGGTCAGGGCGAAATAAAACAGCCCAAGGCTGACGATACCGCTAATGCTGCGTATCGCGTGATCCAGCGGTCGACGCGTCATCAGACCGGCAAACCCGACCGACGACAACAGGATGATCCAGAAAAGGCCGGCGGCGAACAGGTAGCGCAGCAGCAGTACCTCGGCGAGCGGGTACTGGCGTTCGACCAGCTCGCGCACGCCGGCGCTGATGAGCGCCATCAGTGCGAGATTGCCGACGAAGGTCCCGATACCGAGCGCAGGAAGGTCGCGATGCCCACTGGCACCGAGGGCTGGAGCTGACATGCCAGGCGTCGTTAAAAAAGAATACAGGGTAACCGCGCGGGCCGGCCGCGGCGAGTCTTAATTTGCGCCGAGCGCGGAGGCGAAACCGAAGTTGTTCTTTCCCTCGTCCTTGATCCGGTACATCGCCCGGTCGGCCGCGCGGATCAATTCCTCAGCCGTGGTGCCGTCCTGCGGGTACAGGGCGATACCGATGCTGGCGCTGACCTGGACCTCGACCTCGTCGATCCGGATCGGTTTCGCAAGGTCGCGGATCAGCGAGCTCGAAATCCGATCCGCAATCTCGACCTCGGGCAGGCTCGACAGGATGATGATGAACTCGTCACCACCGATGCGCGCCACGGTATCGGTTTCGCGAATCCCGGATTTGATCCGCTCCGCGGTCGTTTTCAGCACGCTGTCGCCAAGCTCGTGGCCGTGCGCATCGTTGACCTCCTTGAACCCGTCCAGGTCGAGGAACATGACCGCGGACAGCTGGCGGTTGCGGCGCGCCTCGGCCAGCGAGTGTTCGAGCCGGTCTTTGCACAGGCGCAGACTGGGCAGCCCGGTCAACGCGTCGTGGTTGGCGAGAAAATCCAGCTCCGCGGCAATTCTCTCCTTTTCCGCGATCTCTTCCTCGAGCCGCTTGACGGTCTCGGCCAGCTTGCGGGTTCTTTGCCTGACCTTTTGCTCGAGCGAATCGCGCGCCTCGCGCAGGCTTTGCTCGGTTTGCTTGTATTCGGTGATATCCTGCAGCACGCCGATCGACTGTATCGACTCGCCCTCGGCGTTTTGCAGAGTCAGGTTTTGCTCACGCAGCCAGCGCAACGCGCCGTCCCCACGATAGATACGGTACTCGATATTGTAATCGCCACCCCGCTCGTGGTGCTTGCGGTAGACCTCGAGCACGCGCTTGAAATCATCCGGATGCAGGTCCTCGAGGTCTTCTTCCAACGAGCTGACCATGCTCTTGTACTCTTCGGCATCGACGCCGAGGATGCGCGCGAAACCGGGACTGATGTAACTGTAACTCTCGGTCGTTTCATCGAAAATAAAATGACCGATATCGGTAATCGCCTCGGCCTGGTTCGCCATCTCTTCCCGGTTTTCTAGCTCCTGCTGGTAGTTTTTACGTTCGGTAATATCCTGCAGCAGGCCGAAAGCTGCCGAAGGCTTGCCGTCGGCGTCGAACTCTACCGTGCCGGTTTCGTGGATATGGCGCAATTCACCGTCGTGGCGCAACATGCGGTACTCGATTTCGTGCACCCCGTTATTCTGCTGAGACTCGTACGACTGGATGTAGGCCTCGCGATCCTCGGGGTGGATTTGTTCGAGCACTCGCTCCCAGCAACTGTGCGCCTCGAGTACCTCCGTGACGCTCAGGTTGAAAATTCGCGCGTAGCCATCGGAGCAGGAGACGATTCGGTCATGCGCGAAATCCCACTCGCAGTGACCGATATGCGCAATCTGCTCGGCCGCATCGAGCAGGGTTTCGCGCTGGCGCAACTTGCCGAGTTCGGCCAGCACACCGGTGCGGCTGTAGAGCTTGTAGACTCGTCCCGTCATCCCGTCTCGCCCGTTCTCAGGACTTACCGCCAACGCTACTCAATTCGTAGAGCTGGTCGCCGGTGGCAAAGCCGAAGGCGTTCTTGCCCTCGTGCTTGACCCGGTACATTGCCTTGTCGGCGGAACGAATCAACTGCTCCGCGGTCGTTCCATCCCGAGGATAAAACGATATGCCGATACTCGCGCTGACCCCGATTTCAAGGGTCTCGATGTGGATCTCCTGCGCAATCTGCTCGATCAGGCTGGTCGCGATTCGCTCCGCGATCGTGCCGTTCGGCAGGCTGGACAGGATGATTACGAACTCGTCACCGCCGATGCGCGCAACCGTATCGGTTTCGCGAATCTCGGCCTTGATGCGGTCGGCAATCACCTTCAGCACCAGGTCGCCGACTTCATGGCCGTGCGCATCGTTGACCTCCTTGAACCCGTCGAGGTCGAGAAACATGACCGCGGAAGTCTGCCGATTGCGCCTTGCCTCGGCCAGCGACTGATCGAGCCGGTCCTTGCCCAGGCGCAGGCTGGGCAAGCCGGTCAGGGCATCGTGGTTGGCGAGAAAATCGAGCTCGGCGGCAATCTTTTCTCGCTCCTCGATCTCTTCCTGGAGCTGCTTGACCGTGGTCCCGAGCTCGCGGGTGCGCTCGACGACCTGTTGTTCGAGCGTGTCCCGCGCTTTGATGATCTCCTGCTCGGCCGTTTTTTGCGCGGTGATATCCTGCAGTACACCGATGGTCTGTTCCGGGATACCGTGATTGATCAAATGCGCCTTGCCCATTTCGCGCACCCAGCGGATTTCGCCATTGGGAACCATCAACCGGTAGTCGACCTGCCACTGTCCGCCGGCGATCAGGAATTCGTCGTAAGCTTTCCTTACCCGCTCCCGATCCTCGATATGAATCAGTTCGGGGTCCCCTTTCCAGATGATGTTGCGTTGCAACAGTTTGTCGTGTTCAACACCATGAATTCGTGCCAGCCCCGGGCTGGCGAACAGGTATCGCTGCCTGATTTCGTCGTAAACAAAATGGCCGATATCCGTAATGGCCTCCGCCTGCGTCGCCAGCGCATCCTTGAAAACGAGTTCCTGTTCCGAGTTTTTCTGTTCGGTAATATCGGCGATGACACCGATGGTCTGCTCGACACCCTCGTCATCGCTCTTGTAGACCCGGCCCAGTTCGCTGACCCAGCGCAGTTCGCCGTCCGGGCGCACGAGTCGATACTCGACCTGCCAGCTGCCCTGCTGGTGCAGATCCTCGAAGTAGGCCTTGCGCAGCAGCGGCTGGTCCTCCTCGTGCACGAGGCCGATATAATCCTCGTTGGTGACGATTCGATCGTAATACTCGCTGAGCTCGAGGCCGACGATCCGGGCCTGGCCGCGACTGACGTAGAGGTGTAAGTCGCGTCGCTCGTCAAACAGGAAATAACCGATGTCGGTCAGCGCTTCGGCCTGTTCGGACAGCGCATCCTTGAACATCAGTTCCCGTTCACGCCGAATGCGTTCGGTAATATCCTGCACGACCCCGAGCGTCTGCGTTACGCGTCCATTCTTTTTCAGTTTCGCCGTTCCGAGTTCGCGCACCCAGCGTATTTTTCCGTCGGGACGCTGGATACGATACTCAATGGCACAGTCCTCTCCCGTTTCAATGTACTTGCGATACTCTTCGGCTACCCGGTCGCGGTCTTCCTCGACGATGTCGGACAGGTCATCTTCGATTGATTTTATTTTCTCCCCGTACTGCTCGACGGTGTAACCATAAATTCGGGCGAAACCCTCGCTCATGTATATATAACGTTCGTCTGGCTCGTCGAAAATAAAGTGCCCGATATCGGTGATCGATTCCATTTGGCGCGCGATTTCATCGCGGTACTCGAGGTCGCGTTCGTGCTTAACCTGGCGCGTGATATCCTGCAGAATGCCGAAGCTGCCGCTAATCTCCCCCGCCGCGTCGGCTATCGCTACCCCGGTTTCATGGACGTGCCTGACGCTGCCGTCTTCGAGCAGGATCCGGTACTGGGTCTCCAGCTGGCCGGTGTCGCGCAGAATGTCCGCGGCCTCGCGATATCCGTCCCGATCTTCCGGATGAACCTGCTCGATCGTCTTTTCCCAGCTATCCTGCGCGCGCAGGATTTCGTCGACGGACACACCGAAGATCCGGGCATACTCGGCAGAGCAGGATTCGAGGCAATCCCGCTCGTAATTCCACTCGTAGTGGCCGATATGCGCCGCTTTTTCGGTGGCGTCGTAGAGCGCTTCGCGCCGGCGAAATCGTTCCAGCTCGGCCTGCATCTGGGCTTTCGTCATATCTGAGGTATTTGCTTTGTCCACGCGCCGTGTTTGTCTGACTGCTCGCACCCGGAACCCGGCACCGTTAAATCAAGGCATCGACCCGGCCGCGTATCTCATTTGAGTATAGGCGCGATCCGCCTTTTGTCTAATTCTCGACGCGGATAATCGCAACGCTAAAACGATGCCAAATCGGCATGGCTGTAGCATAATTAGCCTTACTCGACGCGGCGGGAGCCAGAGATGAACCAGACGGCTGAAAAAATGACCGATCGGGCTGCGCTGATCGAACAATTGCGCGGCCTGCTCGGTGATCGAGTTTCCACCAGCCAATCCTTACGGGATCAGCATGGCCGCGGTGAATCCTGGCATCCGACCCAGGCGCCCGATGCGGTCTGCTTTGCACACACCAGCGAAGAGGTAGCCGCCATCGTAAAGGCCTGCGCGGACAGCGCGACTCCGGTCATCGCCTACGGCACAGGTACCTCGCTGGAGGGTCAGCTTCAGGCGGTTAACGGCGGCATCAGCATCGATCTGAGCCAGATGAACCAGGTACTCGAGGTCAACGCGGAAGACATGGATTGCCGCGTACAGGCCGGCGTGACGCGCCGCCAATTGAATGATTATTTGCGCGACACCGGCCTGTTTTTCCCGATCGACCCGGGCGCGGATACGTCGATCGGCGGCATGACCGCAACCCGCGCCTCGGGCACCAACGCGGTGCGTTACGGCACCATGCGGGAAAACGTGCTCGGCCTGACCGTGGTCACCGCGCAGGGCGAAATCATTCACACCGGCACGCGCGCGCGCAAGTCGGCAGCGGGTTACGACCTGACACGATTGTTCGTCGGCTCCGAGGGCACGCTCGGCGTGATTACCGAGATCAGCCTGCGCCTGCATGGGCTGGCCGAGGCTATTTCTGCCGCCATCGTGAATTTTCCGGACGTACGCTCGGCCGCCGAAGCAACAATACTGACGATCCAGATGGGTATACCGGTGGCGCGGATCGAAATCGTCGACCGGGCTTACATCGGGGCGATCAATGCATACAGCCAGACCGATTATCCGGAGCTCGACACGCTGTTCCTCGAATTTCACGGCACCGCCGCCGCGGTCGCCGAGCAGGTGCAGATGTTCGACGAGATTTCACGCGATTTCGGCGCCACCGGCTTCCAGTGGGCGGAGCAGGAAGAAGATCGCAGAAAGCTCTGGCGCGCACGCCACGACGCCTACTACGCGGGCCTCGCGGTCAAGCCCGGCTCGCGCGGTTACGTCACCGACGTCTGCGTACCGATTTCGAAACTGGCCGACTGCATCGCCGAGACCCAGGTCGATATCGCCGCATCGGGACTGTTCGCGCCGATCATCGGCCACGTCGGCGACGGTAATTTTCATTCGACCATGTTCATCGACCCGGACGATCCCGCAATGCATGCGAAGGCGCTGGAGCTGGACAAGCGCATGGTGCAGCGCGCGCTGGCGATGGGCGGCACCTGTACCGGCGAGCACGGTATAGGCCTGGGCAAGCTCAAGCACATGCGCAATGAGCACGGCGACGGCGCAATCGAGGTCATGCAGACCATCAAGCGCGCGCTCGATCCGCAAAACATCATGAACCCGGGCAAGGTGGTCGACTGCTAGCTCCACCGGCAGGTCTGCCGGCTAGCCCGATTCGAGCCCCAGTTCGTCGACATGCCGCCTGAGTTCAGGGTAGAACTCGAGGAAGCCCGCCCGGATCTCGGTTTCGTTGCGCAGCAATTCCTCGATCGAATTATCGAACGCGTTGGCGAAGCGGATTCGACGCGCGACGCGATCCAGCGCATCGGCTACCGCGGCGATCTCGCGGTAGGAGCCGAACCAGTCGTAATCGACCATGCGCCGCGTCACCTGGCGCATGTTTTCGTTCGGCATGAGCGATCGGCCCGTCGACATACGCCGATAGAAAGTCTCGATCAGCGGGTCGAGCTGACGATGCTCCAGCCGCTCCCAGTAGTTAATCAACAAATGGTCGAAGTAAATGTCCAGCGCAATTCCGGCGAAGCGGCGCCGCTGCGGGCTGAACCTGCGCCTCATCTCGCGCACCAGCGGGTGCTGATCGGTATAGCGGTCGACCGCGCAATGATTGTGCAAGCCCGCGCGTACCGCGGGCGGCAGTGTCCGTTGATCGACGCCACGCGCGAAGTCGCCGAGCAAATTGCCCACGGTCGATTCGAGGGTCGGTTGGGCCAGCACGAGGTGCGCGAAATGGTTCATACCCCCAACTATAATGCATAAAACCGCCTTGCCGCGATCGACAAAAATGGTTTGCCCGTCGTCTCTACCTGGGTTTAAATTCAGCTAAACCAACTGCTGGAGGCAATCATGTCGATTTCCGTCGTCGAGCAAAAAGCACAAGAAGGTTTCTCCGGCCCGCACGCCGAGCAGCGCGTGGATCTCGCCGCGGCGTTTCGCATGGCGGCGCGCCTGAACCTGCACGAATCGGTTGCCAATCACTTCAGTTACGCGGTCAACGATGACGGCAGCCAGTTCCTGATCAACCCTTTCGGGCGCCATTTCTCGACGATTCGCGCAAGCGAACTGCTGTTGCTCGATGCACACGAGGATTCGACCATGGAGCAGCCGGATCGACCGGATCCGACCGCCTGGGCGATTCACAGCGCGATGCATCGCAACCTGCCGCAGGCGCGTTGCGTGCTGCACCTGCACCCGAAATACGCGACGATACTGGCATCGCTGCAGGAGGACAGCCTGCCCCCCATCGACCAGAACACGATGCGTTTTTTCAACCGGGTGTCGCTCGACGACGGCTTCGGCGGCATGGGGCTCGGCGACGAGGCCGAACGCCTGACCACGCGACTAGGCAATAACCGAATCCTGCTGATGGGCAACCATGGCGTAATGGCGGTCGGGGAGACCGTCGCGCGCGCTTTCGACGAGTTGTACTACTTCGAGCGCGCCTGCGAGACCTATATCAACGCGCTGCAAACCGGCAAACCACTGCGCATCGCCAGCGACGCCGTCGCCGAGACCACCGCGCTGCAGTGGGAGGACTACATGGACCGAATCGGCCTGTGCGACGCGCATCTGCGCGAACTGCGCGCGATACTCGATCGCGAGGAGCCCGACTACCGACTCTAGCCCCTGCCGCCATCGGAATACAGCGGGCGAAATGTTTTCCGCCAGGCTTAGTTTTCGACCAGCTCCCAGCCGCCGTCCGGGGAGGAGAGGCAGCGAACCGACGTCTGTCCGACGACCGTTTTCTCGACGCCGGCATTATCGGCTGGACTGATTGACTGGGTCTCCAGCTGCACCCGCTCGTCTTCGATGTAATATGCAGTCACCTGGCGACTTCCACTGCTCCCGATTTCCGCAATCAGGGGTTCGTCTTCCAGCTCGAGAAATACCGCGAGGTGTTGATCCCACGCACCGCCAGTCGCATCGCAGGTATAGACGACAGCCGCTTCATCACGACGATCGCCGCACAGGTTGCCGAATTGCGCCTCGGCCGGATAAAAACCGCAGGCCTTGCCGACGTTATCCAGTATCTTCATGTAGCGGCCGTATTGTTCGAGCCGGGCATCGAGAATGGATCTGACCTCGTCCGCCGAATCGCATTTCCAGCCGAAGCCGCCCAGCTTCTCGACCAGCTCGATCGCCCTGGGCCGGCAATAGTCGGCTTCGTTGCGGGCATTCCAAGGGTAGCTGGTCCCGGACGGTTTAATGTATTTGACCCGGCAGGCATATTCGGCGTCGCGCACGACTTCGACGTAACGTGATACGCCGTCCTTCTCGCAGGCATAACGGGTACCGTCGGCCGGCGCGGATGCGCTGCCGAAGACGAAAACGCAAATCACCATGATTCGGCGGTCAGAAAATGTCATGGCTGGCTCTCGCATGGTTATCCCCCGGCACCGCCTGGCAGTCTCAATTTTGATCCCTGCGCCGGCGACTGGCGGGTGTCAAAGCTCGAGCACCAAGCCTACCCGGCACCATGCGATAGACCGCCGGCGGACCTGCAGTTGCGTCATGGCTGGTTACATTCATCCCCGGGCTGCAATGTTGAAATATTCTCTGGGCAATAAAAAACCCGACCGCCTGGTCGGGTTAATAGAGCTTTGCTGGAAAGGATAGTCACGCTTATAAGAATAGCGGATAAGACGACCGATCGAAGCGATATTGTTCACAGCAGAATAGGCAACTTCTTTACATTGTCGACCGGAACCAGCCGCGCGGTGGAACCAAATCGCGCGGATTTCAGCGATCCAGGGCTCAGTTCCAGTTCGAGATCTCGGTAAGGCTGTTGCGCAAATTGTGGTTATCCGGGTCGAGTTCGAGCGCTCGGCGAATCGCGTCTAGCGCCGCCTCGTGCCTGCCCTGTTCGGCCAGCGCGTAGGCGAGGTTATTCCACAGTTCGGCGCGCGCGGGGTCGATTTCGAGCGCCTTCCGGTAGGCCTGCTCGGCGGCGTCAAAATCACCCAGCGCGTAGGCCGTATTGCCCTGGCCGCCAAGCGCGAGCAGGTTTCCCGGCCAGCGCCGTATCGCGCTGGCAAAAGCCCGCTGCGCGGTGGCGATACGCCCGACCTGCTCGAGATCGATCGCGGCGTCGAGAAACGCGTCGGCTTGCGCCGTCGCCGGCACCTGCTCGGGCGGAACGATGACGAGCGCCCAGTATTGCGCACGCTGCCAGGTTTTTTCGAAGGTGGTGAAGCTGCGGGCGATGCGGCGGGAGGTGCCGGAGCGCAGGATAAATTCGCGCTGCCCGAGATTGTATCCGATCACCACTTCGTAATGCCACCGCGGGATCAGGTCGAGACCCAGGTTTTGCAGCACGAATACCGGGTTACCGGCCGCGAGTTCACGCAGCACCGATTCGAGGCGACCATCGAGCTGCACCGGCAGCAGGTCGTGCTGACGCGTCGCGGCGACGACCTCGGATTGCAGGCTGCCCTTCAGCCCCGGCACGAAAACCTGGCGCGCAACGTCGTCGGGTGCGACTTCGATGCCGCGAAAATTGAAAATGCTGGCGAGTGCCGCCGGGCCACAATGGTATTCGAGCTGCGGATAAAACGGGACGGATTCGAGCTCGACGCGGGGTGGCAGATCGGGTGGCGGCGTATCGTTCAACAAGCGCGATTGCGGCGAAGTTGCGCAGCCGCCAGCGAGAAGACACAGCAGGAGCGCGCAGCCGCGAAGCCGCGCGCTCCTCTCAGGCGGATTCAATTATTCTGCAGGCCAGTTGGGGACGATATCGGTGTAGCCCATCAGCTCGGTGATCACCAGGATCAGGATGACGATGATCAGTCCCTCGGCACCCGCCCCGGCCGGGGATTGCTCGATTCGCTGATGCAGGCTGCTGATCTGCGCATCGGTCATTGCCGCGACGCGCTGTGTCGCGATGTCGGCGTCGACGCCGCCCTTGACCAGTTGTTCGGTAATCCAGTCGCGTTGGGCGGCAACATTGCCGCCGTCGAGCACGGCCTGCCCGGCCTGCAGCTGCGCGGTGCCGACCATTGCCGCCTGGCCCGGCAGGCTGACCACGGTCAGGCTAAGAAAAAACAGTGCGCAATGAACAATTCTTTTTATCGTCATGGTATTTTCCTCAATCAGGTGTTGGGTAAAAACAGTATAGCGCAGATTCGGTTCACAAAAGCTTCGCGCCGTTCGGCACCGGGGTATCGGGCCGGGCCAATACTACCGCGCCATCTTCACGATGGAAACCGGTGACCAGGCACTCCGAGCGCATCGGGCCAATCTGTTTCGGCGGGAAATTGACCACGCCGATGACCTGTCGTCCGACGAGTTCTTCGCAGGCGTAAATATCGGTAATCTGGGCGCTCGACTTGCGCAGCCCTATCTCGGGACCGAAATCGATCTTTAGCCGGTAGGCCGATTTACGCGCCTCGGGAAATTCCTCGGCCTCGACGACCGTGCCCACGCGTAATTCGACTTTTTCGAAATCACTCCAATCGATATCTTGCATCGTTACTCCATGGCGGAAAATTCCGCGCGAATCGCATCGCTGTGTTCACCAATGCCCGGGACACGGCGACGCGTTTCGGTGAAATTCGAGCGCCGCGCGGCGAAAGCAACGACCTGGACTTCGCCGCTTGCAGTATCGACAGCGTCACGGCGCAGCTGCGGATGCTCGGACAGGCCGGCCATGTCGTTCAGTCTGCCGAAGGCGATGCCGGCGGCGCGCAGGCGCGCTACCACCTGGTTGCTGTCGAGGTTTCCGAAGACGCCGTCGATCAGCCGATCGACCGATTCACGATGCTCGACGCGATGCCGGTTATTGTCGTACCGGGGATCCCCGGCGAGCGCCGCATTGCCGAGTACTAGCTCGCAGAATCGCTGCCACTCGCGCTCGTTCTGAATCGCGATCACCACCGTTTGACCGTCACCGCAGACGTAGGCGCCGTATGGCGAGATCGTCGCGTGGTTGATGCCGACGCGCGGCTGGATCTTGCCGCCATAGTCGTAATGCAGCAGCGGCACGGCGAGCCACTCCACCATGCTGTCGAACAACGACACCGCGATGGTGCAACCCTCGCCACTGTGCTCGCGCGCAATCAACGCCTCGAGAATGGCGCTGTAGGCTTGCTGACCGCAGTTGATATCGCAGGCGGAGACACCGATACGTCCGGGCGCATCGGGCGTACCGGTAATCGAGGCCATGCCCGACTCGCACTGCACCAGCAGATCGTAGGCCTTCATTTCGCGGTATTCGCCGTGCTCGCCGTAACCCGAGATGTCGCAACAGATCAGGCGCGGGTAACGCTCGCGTAACTCGTCGCTGCCGAACCCCGCGCGCGCGGCGGCGCCGGGCGCCAAATTTTGAATGAAAACATCGGCACGGGCGAGGATTCGCCCGAGCAGTTCTGCGTCCGCGGAATCCTTGATATCCAGCACCAGCGATTCCTTGCCCTGGTTGAGCCAGACGAAATAGGCCGACTCCCCCTGCGCGACATCGTCGTAAGCGCGCGCGAAATCCCCCTCGGCGCGCTCGATTTTGATCACGCGGGCGCCGGCATGCGCGAGCCGGTTCGAGCAAAACGGCGCGGCAACCGCCTGCTCGAGCGAAACCACGAGAATGTCGCCGAGCTGCAGCATTAAAACGACTTCGGCAGACCGAGCACGTGGGTCGCGATATTCGACAGGATGAGGTTGGTCGAAATCGGCGCAACCTGGTAGAGCCGGGTCTCACGAAACTTGCGTTCGATGTCGTACTCCACGGTAAAGCCGTAGCCGCCGTGCGTCTGCAGGCACATGTCGGCCGCGGCCCAGGAGGCGTCCGCGGCGAGCAGCTTGGCCATATTGGCTTCCGATCCGCAGGGCTGCCCGGCGTCGAACATCGCGCAGGCCCTGTCGACCATCAGCGCGGCCGCCTCGGTCTGCACGTGGGCGCGCGCGATCGGGAACTGGATGCCCTGGTTCTTACCGATTGCCGAGCCGAAGACTTCACGCTGGCGAGCATAACCAGCGGCGCGATCGATGAACCAGCGCGCGTCGCCAATGCACTCGGACGCGATCAGGATGCGCTCGGCGTTCATGCCGTCGAGAATATAGGCAAAACCCCTGCCTTCCTCGCCGATCAGGTTGTCCGCCGGTACCCGCAGCTGGTCGAAGAAAAGCTCGGTGGTGGCGTGGTTCAGCATGGTTTCGAGCGGACGCACGGTCAGACCGTTGCCGACCGCGTGGCGCAGGTCGACCAGCAGGACCGACATGCCATGGGTCGGTTTCTCGACCTCGTCGCGCGGCGTCGTGCGCACCAGCAACAGCATCAGGTCAGAGTGCTCGACGCGCGAAATGAACACCTTTTGTCCGCTGACGACGTAATCGTCGCCGTCGCGCACCGCGCGCGTCTTGATCCGCGTCGTATCGGTGCCGCTGGACGGTTCGGTCACGCCAAAGGCCTGCAGGCGTAGCTTTCCCGACGCGATGTCGGGCAGGTACTGGCGTTTCTGCCGCTCGCTGCCGTGGCGCAGCAGGCTGCCCATGATGTACATCTGCGCGTGGCAGGCCGCACCGTTAGCGCCGCTGCGCTGAATTTCCTCCAGCACCGCGCAGGCCGCGCCGAGATCCATGCCGGCGCCACCGTATTCTTCCGGTATCAATACCGACAGGTAGCCCGCCTCGGTCAGCGCCTGCACGAATTCGCCCGGGTACGCCTTGTCGCGATCCTTTTCGCGCCAGTAGGCGTCCGGGTAGTCCGCGCACAGGCGCGACACCGCGTCGCGCACTTCGGGATAGGATCGTTCTGTCGTCATCAGGATGTTCTGGGGAACCCGGTGACAGTATACTTAATTCGTTAACGAATTAAGTATACTGTCACCGTAAATGTCGTAAATGTTACCGGGTCTAGGCGGCGATGATATTGTGTTCGGGACCGTAGGGGAAACCGGTGATGTTTTCCGCGCCGTCGTCGCCGACGACCAGGATATCGTGCTCGCGGTAGCCGCCGGCGCCGGGCATGCCCGCGGGCAGGGTCAGCATCGGTTCCATCGAGACGACCATACCGGGCTCGAGCACGGTATCGATATCCTCGCGCAACTCGAGACCCGCTTCGCGGCCGTAGTAATGCGATAAAACACCGAAGGAATGACCGTAGCCGAAGGTGCGGTACTGCAACAGGTCGAGCTCGGCAAAATAACGGTTGAGCTCGGCACAAATCCCGGAGCAGGTCGCCCCCGGCCTGATCAGCGACAGACCGAGTTCGTGCGCGCCGACGTTAGCCTGCCAGATTTCCAGCGACGCGGCATCGGGTTCGCCGATGAACAGCGTGCGCTCGAGCGCGGTGTAGTAGCCCGAAATCATCGGGAAGGTATTGAGGCTGAGGATATCGCCCGCCTCGAGCCGGCGCGTCGTCACCGGGTTATGCGCGCCGTCGGTGTTCAGACCGGACTGGAACCAGACCCAGCTGTCGCGAATTTCGCTGTCGGGGTAAGCGCGCGCGATTTCGAGTTCCATCGCATCGCGGCCCGCCATTGCCACATCGACCTCGCGCGTACCCACGCGGATCGCGTCGCGAATCGCCTCGCCGCCGATATCGGCGGTGCGCGCCCCGCCCTTGATCAGCTCGATTTCCTCCGCCGACTTGATCATGCGCAGCGCCATGACCTCTCGATTCAGGTCCAGCGCTTCGGCGCCGGGCAGAAACTCGTCCATCAGGTCGCGCGCGGCGAGGGTCATGTGATCGGCCTCGATGCCGATGCGACCGGCCTTGCCGACGATCGACGCGACCGCGCGCCAGTAATTATTGCGCTGCCAGTCGGTATAGATCAGGTTTTCCGCGAAACTGCGCCGCCACGGCTGACCCAGGTCGATATTGGCCGACACGGTGACGCAACGTTCCGCGGTGACCACGCAGGCATAGGGGCGACCGAAAGAGCAATACAGAAAACCCGAGTAATAGGCGATGTTATGCATCGACGTCAGCAACATGGCTTCGACGTCGTGCTTCGCCATCAGTCCGCGCAGCGCCGCGAGGCGGGCTTCGTATTCGTTGACGGAAAAAGGCAATGCGGCTTTATCGCCGTTGTGCAGTTCGAAAAAATCGGGACGTTGGCTTTGCGACATGTTAATCACTCCGAAAAAGTCCGGGCGATTGGGCCCGGTCGTTAATCCGGGCGTACAGGATCGGGACTTCCGCGACGATTGCAGCGACGCCATCGCTGCAGGCGGGCGGCGATTTTATCCATCCGGGCGCCCGCTAGCAAGATATAATTCGGCAGACTCGACGCCGTCGAAGGAGTGTCAATGGGCGCAACAGACTTTCGAATCCGGACCCTGTGCGAGGCCGATCGCGAGCAGTGGAATCCGCTCTGGCAGGGTTACCTCGAGTTCTACGAATCCAGTCTCGAGGCAAACGTGATCGACGATTTATGGCGACGTCTAATCGATCGCGCCGAACCCATCGAGGGGCGTGTTGCGGTGGATGCCGACGGCAGGCTGATCGGCCTGGTGCATTTTTTCCCGCACCCGCATACCTGGTACCCGCAGCCGGTTTGTTATCTCAACGACCTGTTCGTCGATCAGGCGGTTCGCGGCGGCGGCATCGGCGCGGCGCTGATTCAGAGCGTGGTCGACGAAGCGCGTCGGCAGGGCTGGGCCGAGGTATACTGGCATACGCAGGGGGACAACCGCGTCGCCCGCGGGTTATACGACAAGATAACCGGCGGTACCGACGGATTCGTTAACTACACGATCAGGCTCCGCTGACAGCAGGCGCCGCTTTTCGGACTGGCGCCGGCATGTCGTTTATGTACACTGGCAAGTCGTATATCGTCTGACGCAAAATAGCGCTTTCTGCTTAAATCTGGCGCTCACAACCGAGTCGACTTCTATGCACTATTCAGCTTTCAGCCTGGTCAAGCAGGCCCTGTCCGGCAACCGCGGCTGGACCCGGGCGTGGCGTAACCCGGAGCCGAAAAAACAGTACGATGTTGTGATCATCGGTGGCGGCGGCCACGGGCTCGCCACCGCGTACTACCTCGCAAAACTGCACGGCATTACCAACGTCGCGATCCTGGAAAAAGGTTATATCGGCGGTGGCAATACCGGGCGCAACACCACCATCGTGCGCTCGAACTACATGCTGAATCCGAACTCGCAGTTCTATGAACACTCGATGAAACTCTGGGAAGGACTGAGCCAGGACCTGAACTACAACGTGATGTTCAGTCAGCGCGGCGTGCTCAACCTGATCCACAACGATGCCCAGCGCGATGCGTTCGCGCGCCGCGGCAACGCGATGCGCCTGAACGGCGTCGACGCGGTCATGCACGACCTCGAGGGCGTGAAGAAACTGATGCCGCATCTCGATTTCTCGAAAAACACCCGCTTTCCGATACAGGGTGGCCTCGCCCAGCCGCGTGGCGGCACCGCGCGCCACGATGCGGTGGCCTGGGGCTACGCGCGCGGCGCGGACCGGCTCGGCGTCGATATTATTCAGCGCTGCGAGGTCACCGGGATCAAGCGTGATGGCGATCGCGTGACCGGCGTCGAAACCACGCGCGGATTCATCGGTGCGGGCCAGGTCGGCGTCGCGGTGGCCGGCAACTCGAGCCGCGTGTTCAACATGGTCGGAATGAAACTGCCGATCGAATCCCATGTGTTGCAGGCATACGTGACCGAGGGGATCAAGCCCCTGGTCGACACGGTCTGCACCTTCGGCGCCGGCCATTTTTATATCAGCCAGTCCGACAAGGGCGGTCTGGTCTTCGGCGGCGACATCGACGGCTGGAATACCTATGCGCAACGCGGCAACCTGCCAACCTTTAACCACGTGGTCGCCGGAGGCGTGACGATGATGCCCTGCCTCGCGCGCCTGCGCGTGTTGCGCCAGTGGGGCGGCGTGATGGATATGTCGATGGACGGCACGCCGATTATCGGCAAGACGCCGATCGACAACCTTTACCTCAACGGCGGCTGGTGTTACGGCGGCTTCAAGGCAACGCCAGCGTCGGGCTGGGTTTTCGCCCACACCATCGCGCACGACAAGCCACACGAGCTGAACGAGGAGTTTACCCTCGAGCGTTTCCGCGAAGGCAATCTGATCGATGAAAAGGGCGTTGGCGCGTCCCCCAAGTCCCACTAGGAGAATCTGATGCTGAGAATCGAATGCCCCTGGTGCGGGCCCCGCAACGAAGACGAGTTTTCCTATGGCGGCGACGCGACTGTGGAACGCCCGGCCGACGACGCGTCGATGGACGACTGGTACGACTACGTTTACACGCGCGACAACCCGGCCGGCCGCCACAGCGAGTTCTGGCATCACGTCAACGGTTGTCGCGCCTGGCTCAGGGTCGAGCGTGATACCGTCACCCACGAAATCTTCAGCGTCGCTCCGGCCTCGCCTAACCTGCCGACCGGCAAAGCGGAGGCCTGAACGACATGGTGCAAAAATTCCGTCGCGACAAGGGCGGGCAGATCGACCGCAACAAGCCGTTGAGCTTTACCTTCGACGGCAGGTCGTACGTCGGCTACGAGGGCGATACGCTCGCCTCGGCATTGCTCGCCAACGGCGTGCACCTGATGGCGCGCAGCTTCAAGTATCATCGTCCACGCGGTGTTTCCACGATCGGCTCGGAAGAACCGAACGCAATCGTCGAGTTGCGTAGCGGGCCGCGCAAGGAGCCGAATACGCGGGTGACGACGATCGAGCTTTACGAAGGTCTGGTCGCCAACAGCCAGAATCGCTGGCCGTCGCTCGGTTTCGACGTGATGTCGATCAACAACCTGTTTTCACCGTTGCTGTCGGCCGGATTTTACTACAAGACTTTCATGTGGCCGGCCTCCTTCTGGACCAACGTCTACGAGCACGTTATCCGGCGCGCTGCCGGACTCGGTATCGCGCCGACCGAGCCCGACCCCGACTTTTACGAGCAGTGTCACGCGCATTGCGACGTGCTCGTCGTCGGCGCGGGCCCGGCCGGCCTGTCCGCGGCGCTGTCCGCGGCGAAAAACGACGCGAGGGTGATCCTGGTCGACGAGCACGCCATACCGGGCGGTTCGCTGAACAACGAAAACTTCCAGGTAGCCGGCATCGACGGCAACGCCTGGGCGGCGAAGACCGTGGCCAAACTGGAGGCCATGGATAATGTCCGCGTGATGCGCAGGACCACCGCGTTCGGCTATTACGACCACAACACGATAGCTGCGGTCGAACGTGTCAGCGACCACTTGCCGGTACCGCCACGCGGGCTCCCGCGCCAACGCATGTGGACCTTTTATCCAAAACGGGTGATTCTCGCCACCGGCGCGACCGAGCGCCCGCTGGTATTCGGCAACAACGACAAGCCCGGGATCATGCTCGCGTCGGCGGCGCGGGCTTACGTCAATCGCTACGCGGTTCGGCCGGGGCGACGCGCGCTGGTCGTGACCAACAACAACGATGCCTACCGCAGTGCAATCGACCTGCAAAATGCCGGCGTTCGTGTCGTCGCGCTGATCGATTCCCGCGCGCACCCGGAAACGCCTCTCGTGGCGGAACTGGAGAAGCGTTCGATCAAGGTCATAACCGGAAAAACGGTCGGCGCGGCCGTGGGCGGGAAGCATGTCACGGCAGCGCTGATCGTCAACGCCGCCGGCGAGGTGGTCGTCCCGGAGCGCATCGAGTGCGACCTGATCGCCTGCTCCGGCGGCTGGAACCCGAACGTGCACCTGCATAGCCAGTCCGGCGCGAAACCAGTCTACGACGAATCCATTCTGTCCTTCGTGCCGGGCGAGTCGCGCCAGGCCGAGGTTTCGGTCGGCGCCGCGCGCGGCAGCTTCCGCCTGCAGGACTGTCTCAGGCAAGGCACCGCGGCCGGTGCCGAGGCCGCGCGACTGGCCGGATTCGACGGCAAGGGCGGCCGGTCGGCCAAAGCGGAGGACGAGGACGACTACGCGATCGAGGCGCTGTGGATCGCGCCAACCCCGTATAAGAAAGCTTACAAGCAATTCGTCGACATGCAGAACGACGTCAAGGCCAGCGACGTCGAGCTCGCGTCGCAGGAAGGCTACGACTCGGTCGAGCTGCTGAAACGTTATACCACGCAGGGCATGGCGACCGACCAGGGCAAGACCAGCAACGTCAATGCGCTCGCGATCCTTGCCTGTCAGCGTGGCGAGCCGGTGCCCCAGGTCGGCATTACGACTTTCCGACCGCCCTACGTGCCGGTCGCGATGGGTGTTTTCGCCGGGCACACGGTCGGCGCCGATTTCATGCCGGTGCGGCGCACCGCGATTCACGACTGGAACGAGAAACAGGGCGCGGTCTTCATCGAGGCGGGCCTCTGGCTGCGCGCGCGCTACTACCCGCAAAAACCGAGCGACACGATGTACGATTGCTACGTGCGCGAAACCGAAGCGACGCGCAACAACGTCGCGCTGGTCGACGTCACCACGCTGGGCAAGATCGACATCCAGGGCCCGGACGCGCCCGAGTTTCTGAACCGACTCTACATCAATAACTGGCTTAAGCTGCCGATTGGCAAGGCGCGCTACGGTGCAATGCTGCGCGAAGACGGCATGGTATACGATGATGGAACAACCTCGCGCCTCGGTGAGAATCATTTCTTCATGACCACCACCACCGCCAACGCCGCGTCGGTGCTCGCCCACATGGAGCAATATCACCAGACCGAGTGGCCCGACCTGGACGTCGTCTTCTGCTCGGTCACCGAGCAATGGACCGGCATTGCGATCGCCGGTCCGAACAGCCGCAAGCTGCTGGAAAAAGTGATCGATATCGATATCAGCAACGACGCCTTTCCGTTCATGGCGGTCGGCGAATGCATGCTGAACAGCATCCCGGGGCGGTTGTTCCGCATCTCGTTTTCCGGCGAACTCGCTTACGAAATCAACGTGCCCGCGGACTATGGCGAACAGGCCTGGCTCGAACTGCTCGAGGCCGGCGAAGAACTCGGTGTGTCGGTCTACGGCACCGAGGCGCTCGGTACAATGCGAATCGAGAAAGGCCACGTCGCCGGCTCCGAACTCGACGGCCGCACCACGGCGACCGATCTCGGTCTCGAGGGCATGGCCAATCGCGGCAAACATTTCATCGGCAAACACATGTCACAACGGCCCGTGCTGCTTGGCGAAGGCCGCCTGCAGGTGGTCGGCCTGAAATCGCTCGAGCCCGGCCGCAACCTGCGCATCGGCGCGCACCTGGTCGATTCGTCGGTGCGCCTCGACAGCGTCAGTCAGTCACAGGGGCACGTGTCGGCAACGACGTACAGCCCGAGTCTGGGCTGCGGCATCGCGCTGGGTCTACTCAGGGACGGCGCCTCGCGCCACGGCGAACAGATCGAGGCGGTGTTTCCGCTGGATAACGAAAAACTCAGGGTCGAGGTTTGTCACCCGGTATTTATCGATCCCGAAGGAGAGCTGGTCCGTGCCTGATTCCAAAACATTGCCCAAGCGCGTCTCACCGCTGGCACCAATCAACCGAGAACATATCGTCGATTACCCCCGGGTTCGCCTCAGCGAACGCAAGGCGCTGACCGCGATCCAGGTGTTGAGTTTCAAGGGTCGGCACGACGACGCCGCGCAAGCCATCGGCAAGGCGCTGAAGATCGAATGCCCGCTCACGCCCGGTACCAGCCATACCGATGGTAAAACCCAGGTCAGCTGGAACGGACCCAACAGCTGGATGATCGTCTGCAGCGATGCCGAGGCCGGGTTCGAACCGGGCGCACTGTTAGGCAAGCTGCAACAGGCCGTGGGCGATACGGCCGCGGTCGTCGATCAAAGCCACGGCCGCTGCGGCCTGCGCCTGAGCGGCGCAAGCGCGCGCGAAGTCATGGCGAAGAACACCGCGATCGATTTGCATCCCCGCGTCTTCGGCCCGGGACAATGCGCCCTGACCTCGGTCGCGCACATGAATGCCACCATCGTGCAGGTCGACGATGCGCCGACTTACGATCTGTTCGTGGCCCGCAGCCTGGCGCGTTCGTTCGCGCATGCGATCGAGCACGCCTGTCACGAGTTCGAACGCGACTGACGGGCGTTAACGCATCGCCTGCAGGTTCGAAATCAATACCGCGATCTTGCGGTCGACCTCTTCCTGTATCTTGTGCGCGAGATCCGCTTCCGGCCCGCAGCAGATAACGGTGGCCTCGCGATGCGTGGCCGTGGTCTTCTCGACCGTTTCGATCAGTGAATCACCAATGATTTTCAGGATTTCGAGCTTTTGCTCCTGGCTGAGACCGTAATCGGCCAGCGTTTTTTCTATCGATTGCGCGGCTTTTTGTGCCGTTTCGTTTAGTGCCATGACGTTTTCCTCCAGTTATTCATGCCGGTTGCAAAGCCTGCTCCAGGTCGGCTATCAGGTCGTCTATATTTTCGATTCCAAGCGACAGGCGCAGCAAATTTTTCGGCGTTGCGCTCTGCGGACCCTCGACCGATGCGCGATGCTCGATCAGGCTTTCCACGCCACCCAGCGAAGTCGCCGACACGAACAGGCGGGTTCGAGACGCGATCGACCGGGCTTCGTCCGCGCCGCCGCGGACCAACAGTGAGACGGTACCGCCGAACCCGTTGCGCATTTGCCGACGCGCAATCTCGTGACCGGGATGCGTATCCAGTCCCGCGTACAACACCCGCTCTATCGCGGGGTGCCCGTCAAAGTGCTGCGCCAGGCGTAACGCGTTTTGCGACGCACGCTCGAAGCGCAGCGCCAGGGTGCGCATACCGCGTAGTACCAGCCAGGCCTCGAACGGACCGAGTACGCCGCCGGTCAGCGTGCGCACGAGCTTGATCTCTTCCCAGCGCTGGTCCGCCTGCGCCGTAACCAGGATACCCGCAACGACATCACTGTGGCCATTGAAATACTTGCTCGCCGAGTGAAACACGATATCGGCGCCATGTTCGAGCGCTCGCGTGGTCGGCGGTGGTGCGACCGTCGAATCGACGACCAGGATAGCGCCGGCCCGATGCGCGATTTCGGCCGCGGCCTCGATATCGATCACGTCCCAGGTGGGATTGACCAGGGTTTCGATCCAGACGATCGCGGTTTTGCCCGGCTGTACCGATCTCGCCAGGTCGTCGATGTCGCTCGCCTCGAACAGGCTTAGCCCGATAGAGCGTTTTTGCTCGAGACGACGCAACCAGTCCTGCGTCCCATGATACATCACGCGCGGCGCGACCACGTGATCGCCTTCGTTCAGGGTTTCCAGCACCGCGCAGACGGCTGCCAGGCCCGAGGCAAAACACAGCGCATCGGCGCCGTCGTCGATATCCGCGCAGACCTGTTCCAGCACTTCCCAGGACGGATTGTCCGAGCGGCTGTAACTGTAGCGACCGATATGCGCATAATTTTCATCGCGCGCGTAGGTGGTCGACAGATGCAGCGGCGGGCTGATCGCACCGGTAACCTGGTCGAGGTAATGGCAGGCTTGCGCGAGCCTGGTCGCCATCGCGTCAGGATTTTTCACGGTCATCGTCTTTTTCGTTTGCCTGGATCGATAAAATTCGTCTAAAAAGAAGTTATCTTAACATCGCTTTTCACTTATTCTTTGAGTCAGCAGCATTTTTTCTCCGAGAACAGGATATGTCGGCCAACCCCTATTCCATCGATGAGCGGCATCGGAAAATCGATCCGTACCGCAAGCCCGGGCAAAAGCTCAAGCCGGACGGTACGCCGGATGACAATGACCGTGTCGAAATCGGGCCGACCGCGCTTGCCTTCGCCGAATGGGAAGCGCTCGGGCTCGAGGTACCGCATCTGGATACGATGCGCGAATTCCGCCTGCGACGCCTCGTCGACCAGCTGCAAAAAACCGACTATGGCGGCATCGTATTATTCGATCCGCTGAACATCCGCTACGCAACCGACACCACCAACATGCAGTTGTGGATTACGCATAACCCGGCACGCGCCTGCTTTGTCGGCGCCAACGGCCATATCACGCTGTTTGATTTCCACAGTTGCGAACACCTGTCGGCACACCTGCCGCTGGTGAAGGAGTTACGTCACGGCGCGTCGTTCTTCTACTTCGAGTCCGGCCAGCGCAGCGAGGAGCACGCGATGCAGTTCGCGGCGGAGATCGATGACCTGATGCGCAAGCATGCGGGCAACAATCGACGTCTCGCCGTCGACAAGATCGAGATCGACGGATTGCGTGCGCTCGAAAAGATCGGTTTCGAGGTGTTTTCCGGCCAGGCCGTGACCGAACTGGCGCGCGTGATCAAGGGCCCAGACGAAATCAAGGCAATGCGCTGCGCGATCGCCGCCTGCGAGGCCGCCATGCACGAAATGGAGGACGCGATCGAGGCCGGGAAAAGCGAAAATGAAATCTGGTCGGTGATGCATGCGGGCAATATCAAGCGCGGCGGCGAATGGCTGGAAACACGCATATTCTCCTCCGGGCCGCGCACCAACCCGTGGTTCCAGGAGTCCGGTCCGCGCATTGTCAGCGACGGCGAACTGGTCGCGCTCGATACCGACATGGTCGGCACCTACGGCATGTGCTGCGATATATCGCGCACCTGGCTCTGTGGAGACGTCGAGCCGACCGCGGAGCAAAAGTGGCTGTACCGCATTTCCCACGAGCACATCATGACCAACATGGAGCTGCTCAGGCCCGGCATCACCTTCAGCGAGATCTCGGAAAAAGCGCATCGTCTGCCCGACGATTGCATCCCGAACCGCTACGGGGTCGTCATGCATGGCGTCGGCCTGTGCGACGAATACCCGTCGATTCGCTATCGCGAGGATGTCGCCGCCTACGGCTACGACGGTGTGGTCGAGCCGGGCATGGTGTTTTGCGTCGAAGTTTACCTGGGCCGGGTCGGCGGCCGCGAAGGGGTCAAGCTCGAAGACCAGGTGCTCATCACCGAGGACGGTTACGAAAACCTGATTCGCTATCCGTTCGCCGAAAATCTGCTCTAGACAACCGGGGACAGTATACCTATTTCATAAATGAAATAGGTATACTGTCCCCGTATTTATGGGTCACTCGGTCGGCTCGAGCGCCGGTTCGTCGCTGCCGAGTTCCTCCTTGCGATGCGCCATGTATGCCTCGAGCGCCTCGACCACCGCCGGGTCGCTTGGCGGCGGCTCGAACTCCTCGAGAATTTTTGGCCACAGTTCGGTCGCGCGCATGGTCGCGTCTTTCGAGCCCGCAATGGCCCAGTTTTCGCTGTTCTGCCAGTCGCTGATAAACGGCTCGTAAAATGCGGTCCGGTAGCGCTCCATCGTATGTTCGCAACCGAAGAAATGGCCGCCGGGTCCGACCTCGTGCATCGCCTCCAGGCCGGTTTCGCCGAGGTTTATCTCGATCGGCTCGAGCATCTTGCTCATGTGCTGCAACATTTCGCAATCGATGACCAGCTTTTCGAACGAGGCGACCAGTCCGCCCTCGAGCCACCCGGCGGTGTGGTATATCAGATTGCCGTGGCCCATCACCGAGCTCCACAGGGCCATCTGGGTTTCGTAGGTCGCCTGCGCATCGACCGCGTTGGACGCGTTGCACGCGCTCGAGCGATACGGCAAGCGATATCGTCGCGCGAGTTGCCCACTGGCGATATTCGCCAGTGCGTTTTCCGGGGTGCCGAAAGCGGGCGACCCCGAACGCATGTCGACATTCGAGGTGAAACCGCCGTACACGCAGGGCGTGCCCGGGTTGGTTAACTGCAGCAAGGCAATGCCGAGTAAGGCTTCCGCGTTTTGCTGTGCCAGCGCGCCGGCCATGGTGGCCGGCGTCATCGCGCCCATCAGTGTAAATGGCGTCACCGTGACCGGTTGTCCGAACAGCGCGAGCTGCATCGCGCCGTAGGCCATCGCGTCGTCGAGCTTGCGCGGCGAGTTGACGTTGATATTGGTCATCACGCTCGGGTTGGTCTTCATTTCCTCCATGCTGAGCCCGCGCGCGATCGCGGTCATCTCGATCGCATCGCGAGCGCGTCCGCCGCCGATCCCGGTGGCGAAAAAAGGCTTGTCCGACACGGTCAGATTGACAAATGTGGTATCGAGGTGGCGCGAGGTGGCCGGCAGATCGGTCGGCGCGGTGGCCTGGTTGCCGAAAAATCCCAGCACGTTGAAATACTGGCCGAAGCTGATCAGCTTACGGTAATCCTCGTAGTTGCCGGCGCGCCGGCCTTCGATTGCGTCATGCACGTTCGGCGCACCCGACACCAGGCCGAAATTGATGACGTTACCGCCGACGGTGATGGTTTGCTCCGGGTTGCGCGGGGTGACGTCGAAAGATTCCGGCGCCCGGGCAACCGTTTCGAGCAGCAGCGCGCGGTCGATGCGTACGACTCCGCTGTCGTCTACCGTGGCGCCGGCTCGTCGAAACTGCTCCAGCGCGCGTTCGCCGATCACTTCGATACCTTCCTCCTCGAGGATGCGCATCGAAACGTCGTGGATGAATTCGAGTTGCTCCGCGTCGAGGGGCTCGAGCGGCGGGTACGGATTGCGCAGCGTCTTGCGCCCGAGTTGCGGGAATAAAACCTTGCTCTCCGGGCTTGTCTGGCGCCTGCGCCTGCGAACTTTGCGGGTCATATCAAGCTGACTCGGCGGTTAACTGAGTGCGTTTCCGGCGTGAATCTTATATGATCGGAACCACTCCATCGTTTCCAATGATAACTAAACTGGGGAGAGAAAAATGGGAAGAAGCGCCAAAGTACGTGGACTATCCGACATATTGACTTATTTCCGCCGCAACGAAACACCGATTTTCTTTGTTTCGCCGACGGCTTTTAACCTGCTCGGTCTGGAAAAATTCGTCAATCGATTTTACCACATCAATTATTTCGATTCGTTCGACGGCCACCACCCGCGCGTTTTTGTGCCGTCCGAGAAAAGTCACGCCGAGTTCGAGTCGATGGAGGACGTTTGTAACTACATGCTGCAGCACAAGGAGGTGATCGATCGCATCAGGAAGGCGGGTAAGGGTCCCGCGCGCGTGCTTTTCGTCATGCTCGACGAGAAGACCGAGGAAATCTGCGAGGAACTCGGGGTCAAAATCGCGCTGCCGCCGGTCGCCCTGCGCAAGCGGCTCGACTCGAAGATCGCGTTAACCAAGCTGGCCAGCGAGGCCGGTATCGACAGCGCCCCCAACGTGCTCGGCAAGGCCGATAGCTACGAAGAGCTGATGCAGGCCGCCAACGATGCGGGGCTCGGCAACGATCTCGTGGTCCAGCTACCCTACGGCGATTCGGGGCGCACGACGTTTTTCATCAAGGACGAGTCCGGCTGGAACAAGAACGCCAAGGAGATGAAAGGCGAGCAGCTCAAAATCATGAAACGGATCAACCATATGCCGGGCACGATGGAGGTCTGCGTTACCCGCCACGGCACCCTGTCTGGACCGATCCAGACCGATATCACCGGTTACGAGGAAATTACCCCATACAAGGGCGGCTGGTGCGGCAACGACGTCTGGCCGCATATATTCAATGCGAAAGTCCGCCGCGATCTGCGCAAGATGGCGGAGGGACTGGGAAATGCCATGTTCAAGGAAGGTTACAAGGGCGTGTTCTGCATGGACTTCCTGCTCGACACCGACGACGGCACGCCGTATCTCGGCGAGGTCAATCCGCGAATCAGCGGCGCGAGCCCGTTGACTAACCTGATCACCGCGCATTACGGCGGCGTGCCGCTATTCCTGTTCCACCTGCTCGAGTTTCTCGACGTCGATTACGAAATCAACCTGAAGAAAGTGCAAAACCGCTGGAATGAATACGACTTCTGGACCCAGCTCGTGCTCAAGCAAACCTACGACCGGGTACAGCAGCTGACCCACGCCCCGCGCAGCGGGGTCTGGCGCATGGACAAGTACGGCGGAATCGAGTTCGACCGGCTCGACCTCGACTGGACCAACGTCATCGACAACGACGAGGCTTATTACCTGCGCGTCTACCGCGAGGGCGACTATACCTACAAGGGCGCGGATCTCGGCATCATCGTCGCACGCGGTCGCATGCAGACCGAGGATCGCAAGCTGCGCGAGCGCGCAAAACTCTGGACCGCGGCGATCAACGCCGAGTTCCACGGAACCGAGCCGCAGGCCGTACCGGACATGTACCAGGATCCGTACCGGTCAAAGCTGTTCTGACCGCATCTCGGGGCTAGCGGGGCGCAGACGCCCCGGCGGGCTTTTCCTGCGCAGGATCGTAACCGCGCTCAGGCGGACTGTTCGAGCGGGCGGCTGTCCGGGGTGACGACCGAGTTGTCCCAGCCGATGAGTTTTTCGATCTTTTCGGCGACACGCAATACCTCGTAATCGCTGCCCTCCGTACCGAGGATTTGCAGCGACAGCGGCAGGCCCTCGTCGCCCAGCCCCATCGGTATCGCACAGGCCGGCAGCCCGGCCAGGTTAGCATCGTAGAGAAAACTCGCCCAGTCCAGCCAGGGCAGTTCGATGCGCTTGCCATCGATCTTGGTCGGATGAATGGTACCGTGCGGAAAGGCTTCGCAGCCGAGCGTCGGCGTAATCAGGATACGGGCATCGTGGCGCGCAAACATGGCCACATATTGCTGCCGGATCACATTGCGTTGCGCCTGCGCCGCCTCGAAATCCTCGGCGCTGAAGCGCTCACCGAAATCGATGAATCCGCGGGCGACCTCGCCGAGATAATCCAGGTTGTAGGCATTGCCGCGCGCCTGCTCGGCCGCGTCGTAGCTGGCCGTAATTGCCCAGGTCCTGACCGAGGACGGCAGTCCGGGTCGGTCTTCAACCAGCTCGAATTTAGCATCTTGCAGCTTTTCGACGACCTGTTTGAACGCAGCGCGCACATCGGCATCGACCGGCGCAAAACCGAGGTCCTCGGAATAAATAATCGATCCGGTTTGTTTCGCGCCGCGCCGCTTCGGGGTGAAGCCTTCCGCCATGATCTCGAAAAACAGGCGCGCATCGGCGACGCTGCGCGTCATCGGGCCGTAAGAGACGATCGATTGCCACGACGGGAAGCA
>JBFGQE010000006.1:0-23447 GCA_041564355.1 Gammaproteobacteria bacterium
CTCGATCCAGGCCAGGACGGAATGATAGCCGGACAGGTCGAAACCGCCCTCCCCGGCGACGTGGGTGTAGGCATAGAGCGAGAGATCGGCTATGCTGCAGCGATCAGCGACAAAGAATTCATGCTCCCGCAGGTGATCCTCCATCAACTGCAGGGCGCGGTAACCGCCTTTCAGTTTAGCCTGGTACTCGGCTTCCCGCTCCGGCGGGCTCCTCAGGTAATGCTTGATGAAGCGCGCGACCGCGATGGTCGGTTCGTGGATATACTGCTCGAAGCACTGCCATTCGAGCACGCGCGTCTGCAACAACCTGTCGTTCGGCCAGTAGATGCTGTCTTGCGCGAGAAAGAATAGAATCGCGTTGGATTCGGTCAGGACGTCACCGTCGTCGGTCACGCAAACCGGAATCTGTGCCTTCGGATTCAGCCTGAGAAAGGCCTCGCTGCGGGTTTCTCCAGCAAGAATATCGACCGGAATCCAGTCGTGCTGCAGAGACAACAGAGCGCAGAGGAGCTTCAGTTTGTAGCAGTTGCCGGAGTTGACATCTCCGTATATTTTCATCGACGGGGTGAGATCAATACTCGGGCCGGACATCACCCATGCGGCTCGACATCAGCGTATTACGGCCTAGCGACTTGTCGAACACCGTGGCATAGGCGAGTACGGCCTGTACGTACTTGCGGGTTTCGCTGAACGGCACGGTTTCGACCCAGAGGTCGGCCGGCATCACGTCCTCGCGTGGTAACCAGCGCCTGACGTTTCGCGGACCCGCGTTATACGCGGCCGCCGCCAGGGCGACGTTGTTGTCGAAACGGTTCATCACGCTGCGCAGATAGTGCGTGCCGAGGCGAATATTGTTCTCGACGTGCAGAATGTCGGCCTTGCGCGGGCGTTTCATACCGAGGGAGCGGGCGACCCGACGGGCGGTGCTCGGCATCAGCTGCATCAGTCCGAGCGCGCCGACGCTGGAGCGCGCGAGCGGATCGAACAGGCTTTCGCGACGCATCACGCCATAGATCAGGGACGGGTCGAGCTCGCGGGCTTCGGCATGCTCCAGCACTTGCTGCTTGTAGGGCATCGGAAAGCGCAGGCTGTAGTCGCTGCGATGCGGGGTTTTCGCCACCGTGCGAATTGCACTGTCATGCCATTGCCAACGCGATGCGAGCGTAGCCGCCTGCTTGATCTGGTCCTGGTCGAGGTAACGCAGGGCCTGGAACCATTCGCGCTTGGCATCCACCAGGCGGTCGAGAAAATACAGTTCGCGCGCGCGCAGCATGTGCGGATTTTCGGCGAGAAAGGCGTCCTCGTCGACATCGCTGCTGGTCGCGTTTTCCTGCTCGATATGGTAGGTGCGTCGAAGCTTGTCCGCGGCGAGAAATCCGTAATAGCTGCTCTTGCCCGACAGGTCTTCGAGCAAGCGCAGCGAGCCGACCAACTGGCCCTCCGCCTCCATTGCACGGGATAACCAGTACTGCCATTCGTTTTCCCGGTGCAGGTGCGCCGGCATGCGGTTAATCGTTTCGAGCAGCCCCGGCCAGTCGTGGTTGCGCAACTGGATTCGCGCGAGCCATAAAAAGGCCTGGTCGTTCATGATTTCAGGCGCGAGTCCGACCAGCAAGGCACGCGCCTCGGGTTCGTGCTGATAGGCGGCGGATAACGCGATGCGGCGTTGGCTCTGGTTGATCTGCTCGTCGCTAAACGCGAAATGATCGCGCAACAGGTTCCAGTGCTCGAGCGCTTTCAGGCTATCGATTCGCGCAAGCCGGTCGATCGCGTGCACGATAATGGCACGGTTACGCGGCGTGTCCTGCGCTTCAGCCAGGCTTTTCAGCGACTGTTCCGGGCGGCGATGCGCGCTGTACCAGGTTTCGACGATTTCCCGCGACGGTGCATCGAGCTTGCGCCCGAGATAACGTGCGAGATTCGGGCGACGCGCCTTGAATGCTTTCTCGATACGCAGCCAGATCGCCTGCTCGGCGTCGGAATAGGTCTCGAGGAAATATTTGAATACCGGATCGCATTGCTGCGGCTGGGAATAACCGCGCGACCAGATGCGTGCAATTTCATCGTTGATCCCGTCGAGGCGATCCAGTTTCAGCCTTGCCTGGAACGCGAGACACTGCAGGCGGGTATTTTCACGCCCGTCGAAAAACTCGAGGTAATTTTTCCAGTCGCCACGTCGCGCCAGCTGGCTAAGATAGCGTCCGCGCGCATCGTAACTGAACGGAAAATCGGCATAGCGTTCGAGGAAAGCGCTGGCCTCGGGCGGTTTGACCTTGTGCACACGCTGCTTGAACGCGTCGAATTCGAGATAGGGTTGCGCTGGATAATCTCGCAATTGCTCCAGCAGCCGCTTGAAGCGGGTCATTTGCTTGCGCTCGAGCGCATGCGATGCGTCGCGGAAAAGCTGGCGCTGATCCTCGATGCTGGCCCGCCCCGGCGTGCTGGCCAGACAGGCGAGTAACACCAGACCGACCACGGGTGCTCTGCGTGACCTGGGCCGCCCGGGAATAATTACTGAAAAAGGCAAAAGAAATCCTTTATTTTCATTAATTTATGAAGAATTCTAGAAGTAAAATATTATATTAGCAAGCAATTCAATCGAAGCCGTCGCGATGCGGTTCCGCGAGCCTCGCCGGGTCCAGTAATCGCTTGAGTTCGGCTTCATCAATATCGGTCATTTCCACAGCTACTTCAAGTATAGGTCGATTCTGCGCCAGTGCCTGCTTGGCAATCTCGGCGGCCCGCTGGTAACCGATGACCGGGTTCAGCGCGGTGACCAGAATCGGGTTCAGGGCGAGGTTGCGCTGCAGCACGTCCTGGTTTACTTCGAAGTGCTCGATCGTGTCCGCGAGCCGATGACAGGCGTTGCCAAGCAGTTCGATGCTCTGCAACAAATTATAGGCAATGACCGGCAGCATCACGTTCAACTGGAAATTACCCGCCTGTGCCGAAACCGCGATGGTGGTGTCATTACCGGTGACCTGCGCGGCGACCATCAGCACCGCCTCGGGAATGACCGGGTTGACCTTGGCCGGCATGATTGATGAGCCGGGTTGCAGCGCCTTCAGCCTGATCTCACCCAGACCGGCAAGCGGACCGGAATTCATCCAGCGCAGATCGTTGCATATCTTGGTCAAGGAAGTCGCCAACACGCGCAACTGGCCGCTCGCCTCGAGCGTGCAGTTTTGCGTCGCGATTCCCTCGAAACGGTTTTCCATCGGCACGAATCGAATGCCGGTCGCGGCATGCAGGCGCTCGCAGACCTGCTCGCCGAAATCGGCCGTGGTATTAATCCCGGTACCGATTGCGGTGCCGCCCAGCGCAAGTTGCTGCAGTCGCATCAGTGTCGTCTGCAGGCGGTAGCGGTCATTCTTGATCTGGCTTGCCCAGGTCTCTATTTCCTGCGCGAGCGTCATTGGCATCGCGTCCATCAAGTGCGTGCGGCCGGTCTTCAGCGTATCGCGGTGCGCTGTCGCCTTCGCCTCCAGCGCGGCTTCGAGTGCCCGCATCGCGGGCAGTAAGTGTTCATGCAGGCGCTGGCTCGCGGCAACGTGGATGGCAGAGGGAAAAACGTCGTTCGAGCTTTGGCCCATGTTGACATGGTCATTGGGGTGAACCTCGAGCTTTGCGCCCGACGCCAGCGTTGCAATGACCTCGTTCAAATTCATGTTGCTGCTGGTCCCCGATCCGGTCTGAAACACGTCGATTGCAAACTGCTCGGCATGCTCCCCGGCGACTATCCTGGCCGCCGCCGCGTCGATTGCCTGCGCGCGCTCCGCGTCGAGATTGCCCTGCTCGAGGTTGGTCGCGGCGCAACATTTTTTGATCAGAGCCAGAGCCTGGATCATCGCCGCGGGGAGCCTCAGATCGCTGAGGCGAAAATTATCGAGCGCGCGCTGCGTCTGCGCCTGGTATAGCGCGTCGGCCGGAATCTCGACCGTTCCCATGCTGTCGCTGACCTTGATTTTTTTGCCCGCCATGTCGCGTCCCGCCGTTCGCCGAGAAACCGGAATTGTAACATCAGGCCGCCGAAATCCATCCTGCGCAGGTCGATAAAATCGAGTTTGAAAACGATCTGCCGCCCACAAAAGCGCTTGAACTGGACTACAATCTGAGGGATGCTGAGTAAATCGCTAGTCGAGATTAAAACCTGATACCGAGGTGACTGCAATGGATGACGAAGATACAGTAGTATTAACGCCTGAAGAGAAAGACAAGATCCTGAAAAAGGATCCGCCCGAAAAGGAAAAAGAAGACGAAGAGGAGCAGGACTAACGGTCTTTTTGGCGCAGGCAGTTTCGCCGTTTTTTACCCAGACAGGCAATGGATTGCTTTCGCCGTACCCCCGAATTCCCGCAATTCCGATTGCTGCGTGTGCAGCACGTGCAAGCCGCCGGCGCCGAGCTCGGCCGCATCACGGCGCATGTTGTCCAGCATCGACTGTAACGTGAAATAACCGCCACTCACCTGGATGTACGCGATCGTGGCATGGTGACATGCCGGCCGGTCGATAAAGTAAATTACCACCTCTTCCTGCGCAATCGCGTCGCGGGCTTGTCCGGTGACCAGGCTCGAGCTGGCGCAGCCGGCGAGAATGGTACAGATCAGCGACGGGATAGAGATTTTGGCCAGGATACGCATGGTACGGGAATTATCGGCCATGATCGCCGAAACTTAACCAGGCTCGGCCGCAACCACTTCCACCACCGCCGCGCAGAGCCGGTCGAGTTGTTCGTCATCGATACAATATGCCGGCATCAGGTAAACCAGCCGGCCGAACGGTCGCACCCAGACCCCTGCCTCGACGAAGCGCGGTACGATGCTGCGCATATCGACCGCGCGTTTCATTTCGACCACTCCAATCGCACCCAGACAGCGCATCTCTTCGACCTGCTCCAGGTCGCGGGTGGGTGCGAGGCCCTCGTGAAGCGCCGCCTCGATACGGCTGACGCGCTGCCGCCAGTCGGATTCGAGCAATAAATCGATGCTCTCCAGCGCGACCGCGCAGGCCAGCGGATTGCCCATGAACGTCGGACCGTGCATGAATACACCCGGATCGCCGCGGTCGATGGTAGTGCTGACTTCGCTCGTCGCCAGCGTCGCGGCGAGGCTGAGGTAGCCGCCGGTCAGCGCTTTGCCGATACACATGATATCCGGAGATATCGCGGCGTGCTCGCAGGCGAAGAGCCTGCCGCTGCGGCCGAAACCGGTCGCGATTTCGTCGGCAATCAGTAACACGCGGTGACGGTCACAGAGCTCGCGCGCGCGGGCGAGGAACTCCGCCGAGTAAAAATACATGCCGCCGGCGCCTTGCACGATCGGTTCCAGGATCAATGCCGCGATCTCTTCGTGCCGCTGCACGAGTAACTGTTCGAGCGCTTCGATATCCTCTGGTCGGCATGTCTCGCCGAAGCGACAACGCGGCCGGTCGATAAAAAATTGTTGCGCGAGCATTTCGCTGAACAGGCTGTGCATGCCGGTGACCGGGTCGCAGACCGACATCGCGCCGAGCGTATCGCCGTGATAGCCGTTGCGCAGCGTCGCAAATCGCTGTTTTTGCGGCTCGCCGCGCGCGTGCCAGTATTGCAAGGCCATTTTCATCGCAACCTCGACCGAGACCGATCCCGAATCACAGAGAAAGACCGATTGCAACGGCGACGGCGTCAATTCGAGCAGGCGTTCGACCAGGTCGATCGCCGGCCGATGGGTCAGGCCGCCGAACATCACGTGCGCCATGCGCTGCAGTTGCGCTTCGACCGCGCGGTTCAGGCGCGGATGGTTATAACCGTGGATTGCGCACCACCAGGACGACATGCCATCGATCAGCTGTCTGCCGTCAGCCAGGTGCAGCATCACGCCGCTGGCCGAGGCGACTTCGAAAACCGGCAGGTCGCTGTGCATCGCGCTATACGGATGCCAGATATGTCTCGCATCGATAGCGAGGCGGTCGGCTGACGAGGAATTTTTCATGCGCGCGATTCTACCCGTTCGAAAAAATTTTGCCGCATTATTCGGAACGCAATCGGGTTCGCCCGCAATGCCAGAATTATTTGAGATAAATCCCTTAAGTGCCTGTAATTATTATAATTATTGTTAAATTCAGGTGCGCTATCGGCAGCATATCATGCCTCCTGCGGGCGTTCGTTCCAGCCCTCGTCGTAGGTTTGCACCGCGGCGATGAACAGGCGCACGCCGCGTGCGGCGCAAATGCTTTCGATATTGGCCCGCTGCAGTTGCTCCAGCGGGAGGCTGAAGGTCTCCTGGGCTACTATCTTGCCCGCGTCGAAATGACGGTTCAGCCGGTGTAGGGTTACGCCCAGTCGCGTCTCCTGTTGGGCCAGTTGCTCGGTTACCGGATCGGGCCCGCGGTAGCGCGGTAAGAGCGACGGGTGCAGGTTTAGCGCGGCCCGACTCGGGCTCTGGTAGAGTTGCGGCAGGATCAGGTAAGGCCAGCACGCGACCAGCATGAAATCGATAGCCTCGCGCCGCAGTCGCCCGGCACACTCCAGTTGCGCATCGAGGGGTACGTAAATTCGCGGAACATCCCGCGCGAGGCGACTGAACGCGGTCTCCGCGGTCACGTCGACGATACTGCCGCCGGCGGGTCCGGGCGCCGGAGGATACCCGGGAATTGCGATCAGCGACGGCGTGAATTCGGCGTCCAAGAGTCTCTCGAGAACATGAACGGAGAACGCTGCGCCACTGGCGAATAAGGCGTATCGGGCCTGCTCGGGGAGCGTATCAGGCCTCGTCATCGCAGGGCTGTGTCTCCAGCAGGCCGTTTTCGACGAGCGTGTCGATAAATCCGAAACTTCGCATATCCTCGATGCGAAACGGATACAGGATGCCATCGAGGTGGTCGCATTCGTGCTGCACGACGCGAGCGTGAAAACCTTCGGCCTCGCGTTCGATCGGGTTGCCGTGCTGATCCAGCCCACGATAACGGATCGCCCGGTACCGCGGCACGAGACCGCGCATGCCGGGTACGCTGAGACAGCCCTCCCAGCCGTCTTCGCGGTCTTCCCCGAGCGGCGTGATTTGCGGATTGATCAGCACCGTTTCCGGTACGGCGGGCGCATCGGGGTAACGCGGATTGGACTCGCAGCCGAAGATCACGACGCGCTGCATCACGCCGATTTGCGGCGCTGCAAGCCCGGCTCCATTTTCCGCGGCCATCGTGTCCCACATATCCTGCAGCAGGGGATTCAACCGGGTCGGGTCGAACGGCTCGACCGCCGCGGATACCTGCAGCAGGCGAGGATCTCCCATTTTGAGTACAGGTCTGGCGGCCACGCTTCTCTCAATCATTACGGTCGATTGATTGTGCCAGATTTCAGTGTTATAACAAATCGAACCGCAACGGGAGCCCGTGCATGGCGAACCCTCCTCCTGTCGAACCGATCAGCGGCACCGTGGTGCCCCGCTACGCCGGCCCGTCGACTTTTTGCCGGCTGCCCGAACTGCGCGACGTGCCTTATTGCGACGTCGCGATCCTTGGAATCCCGTTCGATTCCGGCACCAGCTATCGTCCTGGTGCGCGTTTCGGTCCGCAGGCTATTCGCCAGGCTTCGCGGCACCTGCGCACCAATTTTCACCCGGCCTATGACACCGAACCGTTCAAAAGCATACAGGTCGCCGACGCCGGGGACGTGGCCTGCAATCCGTACAATATCGAGGAAGCAATCGGACAAATCGAGGCCGCGGCGGACGAGTTGCTGCAAAAAGCGCCGGTTATCGTCAGCCTCGGCGGCGATCATACGATCGCGGTGCCGTTATTACGCTCGGTCAACAGGCACGCCGGCCAGGTCGCGCTGGTCCATTTCGATGCACATCTCGATACCTGGGATACTTATTTCGGTGCACCCTACACGCACGGCACGCCGTTTCGGCGCGCGGCCGAAGAAAACCTGTTCAACGACACGGCTTCCATGCACGTGGGTATCCGCGGTCCCTTGTACAGTCGCGATGATCTCGAGCGCGACGCAGAGCTCGGTTTCAAGGTCGTCCATTGCGACGAATTGCAGCAACAGGGCGTCGATCACGTGGTGCAGCGTATTCGCGATCGGGTCGGCGATCATCCGCTTTATCTTTCGATCGATATCGATGTCCTCGACCCGGCGCACGCGCCCGGTACCGGTACGCCGGAAATCGCCGGGATGAGCAGTCGTGAACTGGTCAACATCGTGCGCGGCCTGCAGGGGCTGAACCTGGTCGGCGCGGATATCGTCGAGGTTGCGCCGGCCTACGATCACGCCGAGATCACGTCCCTTGCCGCGGCAACCATCGCTTTCGAAATGATTAACCTGGTTGCCTGCCTGAAGTAGTCTCGCCTCAGTCGCGCCGGGATTCTTCACTGAGCGTATGTTGCGCAAACCACACCACCGACAGCAGCAGCATGCTGCCACCGATCCACGTGTTCAGCGAGGGCGTTTCGTGAATGACCAGCCAGACCCATAGCGGCCCGAGAATGCTTTCCAGCAGGTAGACGAGCTGCACCTCGGCCGAGTTCGCGTAACGCGGCGCGATCGTCAACACGATGAACGCGACCGGTACCAGAACGAAGCCAATGATACCAACATAGACCAGTTGCGACGTTTCCACAGCGAGCTCGGGCGACCGGGTCAGGGCGTAGGCGGCGGTGAACAGGCTGCCGAGAACCACCGACGGCACCAGGTCGAGTTCCTTGCGATAGCGCACGAGTATCGCGCTGCAGGCGGTAAAAATCGCACAGCCCACGGCAAACAAGTCTCCGCTGAGGCCATCGCTGCCGTAACTGCCCCAGCCGATGATAAAGATCGAGATCAGCGACAACAGGATAATCAGCCAGGTGCTCGGTCGCAGGTTTTCGCGCAGCACGACCAGTGACAGCAGTGCCGCGAAAATGGGTGCCGACGACAGGAACAGCAAGGTGTTGGCCACGGACGTGCGCTGAATCGCGCTGATGAAGGTGATGTTGACCGCGGCGAACAGGAACGCGTTCAGTATACCGGCCAGGCCAATACCGAGCAGTGCGCCGATAAAGCGCTGACGATAGTAGAGCCAGAGCAGCAGGCTGATCGAAAAGATCGGAAACAGGCCACGGTAAAACAGCAGCGTGTAATCGTCGAGATCGGCGAGGCGAATCATCAGGCTGTCGGGGCTTAGCACGAAGACCCCTCCCAGCGCCATCAGGATACCCTTGCCGCGGTCGCTGAGATGAGTTTTAACGGGTTTTGCGGGCATGTGCGGCTGTCCTCGAGGCAACGCGCATGATAATGTCACGTCCCGGTAATTACAGTAAAGCAAACTGCTGGAGATAGTCGTGCCGTTAAGCGATTCTGTCGCGCGCAAACTGGCGCATACGCGCGTCGTGACCTGTCATGGATACGCACGCGAGGACGGGTTGTGGGATATCGAAGGACGCATCGTCGATACCAAACCCTACCGTTTTCGCAATCGTGACCGTGGTGGCTGGATCGAGGCCGACGAGGCATTGCATGACATGTCCGTGCGCCTGACCGTCACCGACCAACTCGAAGTCGTCGAGGTCGATGCGGTGATCGACCAGTCGCCGTTCGACTATTGCAAGTGCGTGGCGCCAATTGCGCAAAACCTGGTCGGGCTTAAAATTCGCCCGGGCTGGACACAGAAATCGAAGCAGGCGATGGGGGCACATCGCGGTTGCACTCACCTGACCGAGCTGCTCGGTCCGATCGCGACGACGGCTATCCAGACCGTTGCCAGCGCCAAACGGCGGCACGACACGAAGCCGTCGAAGTCACGAAGCGGTCTGTTTTTGAACACCTGCCATAGCTATGCTGACGATAGTCCCGTGGTCAAGCAGCATTTTCCGCAGTACTATCGAGGCGACGCCTGACGCTCAAGTCTGTAAGCTAATTCTTACAGCTTGGCAGGCGCTGCGCGATAGCCTGCCCGGCAGGCCTTTGCTAGTCTTCGCCGGCAACCCGCAACACACGGAAGTCAAATGAAGTCTGTCGAGGACATCGAGGATACCGCAGCCACGTCGATGCTGTTGCACGAACTCGATCGAATGCTGCTCGAGTCTCGACTGTTGCGCGACCTAATCAGCCTTGACCAGCGCCTGCGCGGGATCGAGCGCATTACCGGTGCGTCTTACCAGGCGCGTGAACTGCGCGCCGAAATCAGGCGTCTCGAATACCGCCTCGAAGCGACTCGCAAACGCTCCCCCGATTACTCGCGAACGCCGGCCCGTGCGCCCCGGTGAGGTGTATACTACTTCGTCCAGGGAGATACCCTGCGCGCACGGGAGATAGTCATGTTGGCGGTAATATTCGAATTTGAACCCCACCTCGATCAATTTGCGGATTACCAGCAGCTGGCTGCCGGCCTGAATCCGGAGCTGCGTAAGATCGACGGATTCATCTCGATCGAACGTTTCGAGAGCCTGACTCAGCCGGGTAAGTACCTGTCGCTATCCATCTGGCGGGACGAAGCGGCAATCGAACAGTGGCGCAACCTCGAATCGCACCGCGCAGCGCAGCAGGCCGGGCGGCAGAGTATCTTTGCCGATTACCGGCTGCGCGTCAGCGAGGTGCTGCGCGATTACGGTATGCAGGAAATAGACTCGGCGCCGGACGACAGCAGGCGGCGTCACGGTTAGTTCGCGCCGGCCGATTGCATCGCCGCCGGACCCGTATCTTAACTGCTAAAGGGCTTTTACCAGCCCCAGGATAATCAATCCGAGCGCCGGGAAGATTGCAACCGTCCCTGCCGCATATAATAAATACACTGCCCGGTTGGCGACGGTTCCACTCAATCTGAGACCGCGGTCGCCGGTAAACGCGCGGATGCCCATCGCCAGCATCGACGTCCAGGTGAAGAACAGGATGAGCCAGACCGCGAGCGACAACAGGCCCAGGGATAATTCGATGTATTGCAACACGGCCGCCAGCGCCAGCAGCATGACTCCCCGGCCGGTACCGCCAGCATGCAATAAATGCCAGGCGTCCGGGTTTTTTTCGTGCAGTATCGCGAGGTACAAATAAAGCCCCGCGATGCAACTCAGCGTGAGTACCAGCGCACCGTTTAACGCAAGATAGATTACCAGTTTGTCCATTTGGCGAACTTCCGATTTCCCGAATCGCTTTCGCTGAAACCACGCGAATGATGACGAACCTTGATTAAATCACTGCGCGCCCGATACCAAATTGACCTGAGTCATCCGCTGACCGCGTGATCTCGAATTCCACGCTAAGAATCGATTTAATAATAAGAATATTTCGAGATTAGAGGCCCAAATCATTGATTTTTAATGGTGCCCGGAGCCGGAGTCGAACCGGCACGGTGTTTCCACCGAGGGATTTTAAGTCCCTTGCGTCTACCAATTTCGCCATCCGGGCGGCGAATGACTGCCTCGACGTTTGTCGCGCGCGTGCTCCGGGGAATCCACTTGGCCCATCGTCGCGCGATGCCTTGCAGAACCTGATCGAAATCTAAATGGAGGCTGAGGGCGGAATCGAACCGCCGTACACGGCTTTGCAGGCCGCTGCATAACCACTCTGCCACCCAGCCACTGGAGGGCTTATCGCCCGGCGACACACGCCCGGCACATCTTACTTTTATCTGTTGGTTAAAAAAAGCCCCGACCGAATCGAGGCTTTGGATCTGGAGCGGGAAACGAGATTCGAACTCGCGACCCCAACCTTGGCAAGGTTGTGCTCTACCAGCTGAGCTATTCCCGCGAAAGAGCCGCTATTCTATCGATTCGCCTATACCTGTCAAGCTACGCAGGCCGCGACAATGCTAGCCATCACGCATCATCACCGGCCAGGCCGCGCGCAGGTAAATGACCATCGAGATAATCGTCAGTAATGCGGCAACGTAGTAAATCGACAGGCCGATCGCGAAGATCGGAAGACCGTAAAAAGGCTCCGCATATATCATGAAACCGAGCGCGATCATCTGCAAAACGGTTTTGCTTTTGCCGATGAATGAAACCTTGACCGTCGTGCTGCTGCCAATTTCGGCCATCCATTCGCGGAGCGCCGAAATCGAGATTTCGCGCGCGACGATAACAACCGACGGTAGCGCGACATAAATACTCGGGTGGGCCTCGACCAGCAGGATGATGATAACGACGACCATCAGCTTGTCCGCGACCGGGTCGAGGAAGGCACCGAAGCGCGATTCCAGCTGCATGCTGCGGGCGAGATAGCCGTCGACCCAGTCGCTCACGCTGGCCAGCGTAAAAATCACGGTTGCGGCAATATGCGACCAGCCGTACGGCAGATAAAACACGACGACGAACAGCGGAATCAGTGCGATTCGAAACAGCGTAATGGCGGTCGGCAGGGTGACGTGCATGATTATCTTCGCGCGATTTTAGCCATGAAAGCTATCATAGATTGCCTGGGCGGTCTCTCGATTAATCCCCTTGATCTGCATCAGTTCTTCGATACCCGCCGCCTGCACGCCCTGCAGTCCGCCAAAGGTGTTCAACAACAACTGGCGCCGGCGTGCGCCGACGCCGGGGATTTCCTCGAGGCGCGACTTGCGCCGGGTTTTGGCTCGCGCCTGGCGGTGACCGGTAATCGCGAAACGGTGGGCTTCGTCTCGAATCTGCTGTATCAGCAACAGGCCGGGGGAATTCAGCGGAACGCTCAGCGGCGCCATTTCCTCGTCGATAATCTGCTCGTAGCCGGCGCGTCGTGCGGGACCCTTGGCCACCCCGAACAGGCGCAGGTTTTGCTTGATCGTGAGAATATTAAGCGTCTCGAGAACCTCCAGCGCAACGCCGAGCTGGCCCTTGCCGCCATCGATCAGGATCAGGTCCGGCAACTGTTCGGGGAGTTCCTGGCGTTTGCGGTAACGCCGCTCGAGCACCTGGCGCATCGCCGCGTAATCGTCGCCGGGCTCGATCCCGTCGATGTTATAGCGGCGATACTCGTTTTTCAGCGCACCGTCGCGGCCAAATACGACGCAGGATGCTTTGGTCGATTCCCCCATCGTATGGCTGATGTCGAAGCACTCGATGCGCTCGGGCGGATTTTCGAGATGCAGGATCTCGACCAGGTTTTGCATGCGCTTGTTCAGCAGGCTTGCCGACTGCAGATAACTGTCGAGCGCGCCCCGCGCATTGTTGATCGCGTTTTCCAGGGCGCGGCGGCGCTTGTCGCGCACGCGGTGCGTGATTCGCACGCGTGACTGATTCAGCTGATGCAGCGACTCGGCGATCACGTCGCTGTTCTCGAGTTCGTGGCTGACGATGATTTCAGCCGGCGCGGGATGATTCGAATAGTGCTGGATGATAAACGTCTCGAGCAGGCTCGGGGCATCGGTATCGAGTCGAGTGCGGATGAAAAAAGGCTTGTTGCCGAGCGACGTACCGTTGCGGATCATGAACAGTTGGATACAGCTGAAATCCTCGCGTAACTCGCAGGCGATGATATCGATATCGCCATCGAAGTTGGTGACAAACTGCTTTTCCGTCACCCGGCGCAGGGTTTCGATGCGATCGCGAATCTCGGCGGCATGCTCGAAATCGAGTTCGGCCGAGTAGCCCTCCATCAGTTCGATTTGCTGGTCGATCAGCGCACTGCTCTGTCCCTCGAGAAACATTCGCGCCTGCTCGACCTGTTTCGCGTAACTGGCCTGGTCGGTATGCCCGACGCAGGGTCCGGTGCAGCGTTTGATCTGGTATTGCAGGCAAGCGCGTGCGCGATTCTGCAGCGCCGAATCTTCGCAATTGCGTAACTGGAACATGCGCTGCACGTGGTTGATCGTGTAGCGAATCGAGCCGGCGCTCGGAAACGGACCGAAGAAGGTGCCCTTGCGTTTGTCCGGTTTGCCGCGAAACACCTTGAGCCGGGGAAATTCGTGTCGCGTCAGGCATACGTAGGGATAACTCTTGTCGTCACGAAAGAGGATGTTGTAGCGCGGATTCAGGTTCTTGATCAAGTCGTTTTCGAGCAGCAACGCCTCGCTCTCGGTGCGCGTGTTGGTTACCTCGATGCGGTCGATGTTGTTGACCAGCGTCAGAATGCGGGTCGATAAGCCAGTCGGCCGAAAGTAGCTGGCCAGCCTCTTTTTCAGATTCTTGGCCTTACCGACGTATATCACTTTGTCGTTGCGATCAATCATGCGATACACGCCAGGCTTCCCATTGACCGTGGCAAGAAACGCTTTGGCGTCGAAGACTCTTTTTTCGCTCACGTTAAAATCTCGCGGACTCGGCTAAACACCGCGTCGAATCGAATCGCGTCCAGGCGTCCGGTATTGACGTTATAGCGACTGCAATGATACGAATCGATTAACCTGATATGCCCGGTCAGCGCGTGTTCGCCGAGATGGGCGAATGGAAACCGCGCCTGCACCTGTTCGAACGCCCGCAGGATGGCGCGGTGCGCGATCCTGCCGAGCGCGAGCACTACCGCGCGGGCCGGCAACTGCGCGATTTCCTCGCGCAGGTAACGGTTGCAGGTTTCGATTTCGAACGTGGTCGGGCGGTTGGCCGGAGGCAGGCACTTGACCGCGTTGGTAATGCGACAATCGACGAGGCGCGTGCGATTATCGCTGCGCGGCGCTGCGGGATGGCTGGCAAAGCCGAATCGATGCAGGCTATTAAACAGGAACTCGCCGGACGCATCGCCGCTGAACGGGATGCCGGATGCGTTCGCGCCATGCAATCCGGGAGCGAGCCCGACGATCAACAGACGCGCGTCGGCCGGCCCCGAAGCGGCAACCGGACGACAGTGGTAATCCGGGTAGCGGCGCTGCTGTTCTCGGCGGTAGTCAGTCAGTCGCGGACAGAGCTGGCAGTCGCGAAGTATGGCCATCGTCTACTCGGACTGGGCAAACTCGACCATGCCCTGTTCGACCGCGATCTTGACCAGATCGACCTCGTTTTGCGCGCCGAGTTTTTCCAGCAGACGCAGGCGATAGGTGCTAATCGTTTTCGGGCTGAGGCACAGCTTCTCGGAAATTTCCGCGTTGGTTAGTCCGTGCGAGATCATCAGCATGACCTGGAATTCGCGGCGCGACAAGCGATCGATAGGATTGCGCTCGTTGCCCGGCAGCAGCGAAAGCGCCAGTTGCTGCGCGATACTCGGTGCGATATACGCGCCACCCTGGTACACCTTGCGTATCGCTTCGAGCATTTCGTCGACACCGCATTCCTTGGTCAGGTAGCCCTTGGCGCCAATTTCGAGCATGCGCTTCGGAAAAGTCTGTTCGTTGTGAATCGTCAGCACGATGATTTTCTGTGCGGGGTTGCGCTGCAGAATGCGTCTGCAGGCCTCGACGCCGCCGATTCCGGGCATGTTGACATCCATCAGGATGACGTCGGGTTTGAGTTCCTGCGCCAGTTTCAGGCTATCCTCGCCGCAGTTCGCCTCGCCGACGATCTTGACCTGCTTGCTGTCTTCGAGCAGGCGACGGATGCCGGTACGAACCAGCGCGTGGTCGTCGGTAAGAAGTACGCTTATCATGTATCAAGCCAGGTAATCTGCAGCGATCATAACACAGCTATCCTACCTCGTGTAATCCAATGCCCGGAAGGACTAGTAGCGCAGCAGCACCGAGCCCCAGGTGAAGCCGCCGCCGAAAGCTTCGAGCATAACCAGCTCGTGACGCTGGATGCGGCCGTCGCGCACCGCGACGTCCAGCGCGAGCGGAACCGACGCGGCCGAAGTATTGCCGTGCTTGTTGACCGTAACCACGACCTGGTCCATCGACATTTTCAGCTTTTTCGCGGTGGCCGTAATGATGCGAATATTAGCCTGGTGGGGAACCAGCCAGTCGATGTCGGATTTCATCATCTGGTTCGCGGCGAGCGTTTCATCGACGATCCGTCCGAGGGTATTGACCGCCATCTTGAAGACTTCGTTGCCGCGCATTTCGACATAGGCCTTGCCCGCCCTGACCTCCTCGAAACCGTCACCTATACCGTGCGGCACCCAGAGCAGGTTTTCATATTTACCGTCGGCATGAATATGCGAAGACAGAATACCGGTCTCCTCGCTGGCTTCGAGCACGACCGCGCCGGCACCGTCGCCAAATAGTACGCAGGTTGCGCGGTCCTGCCAGTTGAGGATTCGCGAAAATACCTCGGCGCCGATCACCAGGGCCTTTTTCGAGGCACCCGTTTTAATAAACTTGTCGGCCACGGCGAGCGCATAGACAAAGCCGGTGCAGACGGCCTGGATGTCGAACGCCGGGCAACCGTGAATGTCGAGTCGAGCCTGCAGGATGCAGGCCGAGCTCGGAAAGATCTTATCGGGGGTCGAGGTCGCAAGGATGATCAGGTCGATCTCCTGCGGATCGATACCAGCCGCGTCGATCGCGCTGCGCGCCGCGTGCTCGGCGAGATCTACCGTGGTTTCGTCGTCCCGGGCGATATGACGTTGTTCGATGCCGGTACGCTCCCGAATCCACTGGTCCGAGGTATCGACAAGCTTTTCCAGCTCACGGTTGGTCATGATCTTCTCCGGCAGGTAGCTGCCGGTGCCGGCGATACGGCTGTAGATCATGAAAACGCCGCCTCGATCTGGCTGAAGTAACTCTCGATCGAACGCGAAATACGTTGCGGGACCTCGTTTTCGATTTCGATACTCGCGATCTTGATCGCGTTCAGAAACGAGCTCGTGTCGGCGCTGCCGTGGCTTTTGACCACGATACCGTTCAGCCCGAGCAGGCTGGCACCGTTATAGCGTCGCGGGTCCAGGCGTTGCCGCACCCGGGCCAATACCGGCATGGCGCAGGTTGCGGCGAGACGGGTGAGCCAGTTGCGCTTGAATTCGCTGCGCAAGACGTGATTGACTAACGCGGCGAGGCCTTCACCCGTCTTCAGCGATACATTGCCGACAAAGCCATCGGTTACGATCACGTTTACCGTCCCCTTGTAAATATCGTTACCCTCGACGAAACCATAGTAGTTTAATCGACTTTCGGCAATCAATTGGCTTGCGCGCCTCACCGTTTCGTTGCCCTTGACCGCCTCGGTGCCGATATTGAGCAAGCCGATGCTCGGGCTCTCGATTCCCTCTACCGACTGTGCCAGCACCGACCCCATCAGCGCGAACTCAGCGAGGTTTTCCGGTGTGCATTCGAGATTGGCGCCGAGATCTAGCATGTGCGTATGTCCGTTTATACCGGGTAACAGCGTGCAGATTGCCGGTCGGCTGATGCCCTTGATCGTTTTCAGTACGAATTTGCTGGTCGCCATCAGTGCGCCGGTATTTCCGGCGCTGACGCAGGCCTGCACCCTGCCCTCCTTGACCAAATTGATCGCGACTCGCATCGAAGAGTCTTTTTTCTTCTTCAGCGCAACCGCGGGCAATTCGTCCATTCCGACGACTTCCGAGGCGTGATGGATAGTGATGCGGGGCTCGCTGGCTAGACCGCGCTTTTCGACAGATGCACGCAGCTGGGTTTCGTCGCCAACCAGTACCAGCTCAATTCCGGGAATTTCGTCCAGCGCCAACTTGGCCGCACCAACCGTTACCCGGGGACCATGGTCCCCGCCCATCGCATCAAGCGCAATAATCTTCGGATTCATTCAAGCAGCGTCCAAAATAAATACGGGCGGTAATCGCCGCCCGTATTCGCACCATTTCCCGGCCAGACTTACTCGTCGTCGTCTTCGACGATCTTGTCGGCGATCACCTTGCGTCCGCGGTAAAAACCATCGGCGCTGACGTGATGGCGACGATGCACTTCGCCGGTAGTCGGTTCGACCGAAAGCGTGGCGCTACCCAACGCGTCGTGGGAACGACGCATGCCGCGCTTCGACGGTGTTTTGCGATTTTGTTGAACAGCCATTTATATCTCCAGTTAAACTAGTCAGCCGTTTTCAGTTTTTGCAAAACTGCAAACGGATTGTCTGTTGCGGCAGAATCGGTTTCGTCTTCCGATTTCTGCCAGTGTTCGTTACAGCCCTGGTCATCATGCAGGGCAACCAGCGGGATAGCGAGAATTAACTCGTCTTCGACCAGATCGACAATGTCGATGTAACCCTCTTCACTGTAAAGCGTGTCGATGCTGCCGCTGCGCACGAGTTCGTCCGATGCGTCGATCATCAGCTGGAAATCAAGCTCCAGCGGTACTTCCAGCGCCCCGAGGCACCGCTGGCACTCGAGCCCGAGCCGAGTTGCCAAACGGCCCTTGACCGTGGGTATATCGTATTCGTTACGCCCGAATTCGAAGCTTACGCCGATCTCTCCTTCGGGCAATGCGGCATCTCCGGGATAGAGCAACTCGCGCAAGCGTTCAAGCTCCGCCAGCGAAATCTTACCCTCGAAAAAGCCGCTTCGGGACACTTCCTTGTGAACCTGGTAACGCCGGCGTAACTTGTCACGCATAAACCGGCGATTTTACATGCTTGTGATCAAGAATGTCCACGGTAAATAGCTTAAAAACGGTCCGTTGAGCATTCCTCCAGCCTTGTAATATACTCGCTCCAGGGCCGGCCTGCAGCCGCGCCTCGTCAACAGCAACCACCTGGGACTTGTACTTTGCCGACCGAGATCATCCTGGCGAGCAGTTCGCCTTACCGCAAGCAATTGCTCGATCGCTTGCGGCTGGATTACACCTGCCTGTCGCCCGATATCGACGAGCGCATCGAGGCGGGCGAAAGCGCCGCCGATTACGTTTGTCGACTGGCACGGGCCAAGGCGGCGAACATTGCGAGGTCTCATCCGGCTGCCGTCGTGATCGGCTCGGATCAGTGCGCGGTGCGCGGTGGCGAAATTCTCGGCAAACCCGGTTCACATGAAAACGCTCTGCGGCAACTGCAGCAGGCGCGAGGCCGGACGATCGTGTTTCACACCGGTCTCTGCGTAATCAAGCACGACGATGCCTTCGAGCGGACCGAAGACGTCCTGTTCTCGGTCGATTTCCGCGACCTCTCCGACGCGCAGCTCGAGCGTTACCTGCGCACCGAACAGCCCTACGACTGCGCCGGCAGCTTCAAGGCGGAAGGTTACGGCGTCTGCCTGTTCAGCCGACTACAGGGCGACGACCCGACCGCGCTGATCGGTTTGCCGCTGATCCGCCTGATCGAGCTGCTGGAAGCGGCGGGGATCGATGTCGTCTGACCCGCGATGCGCCGCGTCATTACCTGACGTTAATCCCGCCGAGCAGCATTTCGCTGACGCTCTCGCCGGCGCTGGCGCCGATTCGATCGGCGATGCGCGTCAGCAGACTTTGTCGCGGGGTAAAGTCGACGATATCTTCCGCGCTGAGGTCCCGCGCAACGCTTAGCCGGGTGCCGTAGGCATCGGCCAGGCCAAGATCCAGCGCCTTCTCGCCGCTCCATATTAATCCGCTGAACAGTTCCTCGGATTCGACCATGCGGTCACCGCGACCGCTTTTCACCGCGTCGATGAAGTGCGCGTGCACCTCGTTCAACACCCCCTGCAGGTGGGCGCGTTGCGCCTCCTGTTCGGGCAGAAACGGGTCGAGCAGCGCCTTGTTTTCGCCGGCCGTCAGCAGGCGTCGCTCGACGCCCAGTTTTTGCATTAATTCGACGAAGCCGAACATGTCGAGACGCACTCCGATCGATCCGACCAGGCTTGACTTGTTGACGTATATCCGGTCGGCGGCGGCCGCAACGTAGTAACCACCCGATGCTGCAATATCGGAGACCACCGCGTACAGCGGTATTGCCTCGTGCTTCGCCCGCAGGCGGCGAATTTCATCGTAGATATAGGCCGCCTGCACCGGCGAACCGCCCGGCGAGTTGATCTCGAGCACAACCCCCGCGGTGTCGCCGTGTTTGAACGCCGCCTGAAGACCACTGATAACATTTTCCGCGCCGGCTTCCTCGCCACTGGCGATCACTCCGCTCAGACGCACCAGCGCCGTGTGCATTTCGCCGTCGGCAGCCTGCGTCGGCCCGGTGTCGCTAGTCGCACCGCTGAACAGCATAATGGTCACCACGCTCAGATAAACGACAAAAAACAGCATGAAAAATACCCGCCAACGTCGAGCGCGGCGCTGTTCTCGCAATGCCGCGAAAACAAGCCGGTCGACGACGCTGGACGACTTGGCGTCCGCGGACGAAGCGGAACTAGCGGTTTGATTTTCAATTTCAGCCATCGAATTATCTCTTGTTGGAACGTTTACTCGGCGCGACTTGCTTACGCGCGCTCTCGGATAATAGATCAAATTCCACCGGTAGCGGAGCGTTGACCACGATTTCCGGGGTAAATTCACTGGCCGGCAAGTCCAGGCTCGACGCGTGCAACATCAATCGCCTGATGCCCCGGCGCCGCAGGTCCCGGTTAAATGCCGGGTCGCCGTACTTGTCGTCGCCGGCTACGGGATGTCCCTGATGCTGGCAATGGACCCGGATCTGGTGCGTGCGACCGGTGATCAGTTCAACCCGGATCTGACTATAGCCGCTACCGCGCTGCAGGCATTCGACGCGGGTCAGCGCTGATTTACCCCCGGGGTCGACGCGCACGCGTCGCTCACCATTGGGCAGGTGGTAGCGCTGCAATCGCGCCGAGATTTCATGCACGTGCTCGGGCCAGCAGCCCTGCACCAACGCACGATAGATCTTGCCCAGACTGTTGTCTTGCAGGCATTGTTGCAGTTTCAGCAGCGCGGCGCGATTGCGCGCCAGAAGCAAACAACCGCTGGTATCGCGATCAAGCCGGTGAACGAGTTCGATGGTATCGGCGGGACGCAACAGGCGCATGATATCGATGACGCCCCAGTTGACGCCCGAGCCCGCATGAACCGCCAGCCCGGCCGGTTTGTCGAGCACCAGAACGTGCTCGTTCTCGAACAGGATTGCCTGTTCCAGGCGACGCAACTCTTTCCCCGGGGGAGACTTGCGAGCCGCGACTTGTGCGTCATGGCGTAACGGCGGGATGCGCACCAGATCACCGATCTGCAGCTTGTATTCGGGCTTGCAGCGCTTCTTGTTCACGCGCACTTCGCCCTTGCGAATAATCCGGTAGACGCGCGTGCGCGGGATGTTCTCCAGATGATGCAGCAGGAAATTATCCAGACGCTGATTCAACTGGGCCGCAGAGATCTCGACAAGCATGACCTCGCTTTTTTGTGGCTTTAGTAGATTCAATGGCTGGCAGCAGGGGGAAACTGTGATATATTCCGGGGCGTAGCATTGTACTGCCTAATTTCTTGGCAAAACACTACCAAATCGGTTTTTTTACCGGAAGCACGGCGTTTAAGCGCCTGTTTCCTCATAACAATTGGCTCCGGTCCGACGCGTTAGACGCCCGTCCGGAACTCAGGATAGACACAGGCTTAGGTACTGCCCCTTGCACAGTTTTTTTCTGCTCAAGCTTTTCCCCATACTAAACGGTTTGTTGCAAGCCGTCCGGCCGGCACTCCTGCCCGCCGCAATACGGGTGGAAATTCGCGGAGCGAAACCTGTCCCCGGCGGCGCGAGGCCTTCCATGCAGGGCACTTATTCAAATGAAAAGAATTTTAATCAATGCCACCCAGGCCGAAGAGCTGCGAGTGGCAATGGTCGACGGCCAGAAGCTTTACGATCTCGACATCGAAGTCCCTTCCCGGGAACAGAAAAAGTCCAACATATACAAGGGTAAGATCACCCGGGTCGAACCCAGCCTCGAGGCTGCATTCGTCAATTATGGCGCCGAGCGCCACGGTTTTCTTCCGTTCAAGGAGATCTCCAAGCAGTATTTTGGTAACGCACCGCGCGACGAAGGCGGCAAACCGCTGCTCAAGGACGCACTCAAGGTCGACCAGGAAATTATCGTTCAGGTTGAAAAGGAAGAACGCGGCAACAAGGGCGCCGCGCTGACCAGTTTCATCAGTCTCGCCGGACGATTTCTCGTCGCAATGCCGCAGAATCCGCGTGCCGGAGGCGTGTCGCGGCGAATCGAGGGAGAAGATCGCGACGAGTTGAAAAAGGTGCTTGCCGATCTTGACATGCCCGAAGGCATGGGCGTGATCGTGCGTACCGCCGGCGTCGGCCGCTCCAGCGAAGAAATGCAGTGGGACCTCGATTACCTGACGCAGGTCTGGAAGGCAATCGAAACGGCCGCCAGCGAAAAGCCCGCACCGTTTCTGATCTACCAGGAGTCCGACATCGTGGTGCGTGCGTTGCGCGACCACTATCGCGCCGATATCGGTGAAATCCTGATCGACTCCGAGCAGGCCTACCAGCAGGCTCACGATTTCATGTCGATGGTCATGCCCGGTTCGATCAACAAGCTCAAGCGTTTCGACGACAAGCTGCCGTTGTTTAACCGTTTCCAGATCGAAAACCAGATCGAATCGGCTTTTTCACGCGAAGTCAGCCTGCCTTCCGGCGGCGCGATCGTGATCGACCACACCGAGGCGCTGACTTCGATCGACGTGAACTCGGCGCGCGCGACACGCGGCAGCGATATCGAGGACACCGCGAAGCAAACCAATCTCGAAGCGGCAGATGAAATCGCGAGGCAGTTGCGCATCCGCGACCTCGGCGGCCTGATCGTGATCGATTTTATCGACATGATGCAAAACAAGAATCAGCGCGAAGTCGAAACCCGCCTGCGTAACGCGGTTTACGATGATCGCGCACGGGTACAAATTGGACGCATTTCCCGTTTCGGCCTGCTCGAGATGTCTCGCCAGCGCCTGCGGCCCTCGCTCGAGGAATCGAGCCAGATCGTTTGCCCACGCTGCAGCGGACAGGGCAAGATCCGCGATGTCGAATCGCTGTCGCTTGCGGTACTGCGCCTGCTCGAAGAAGAAGCCCTGAAAGACAATACCGGCAAGATTCTGGCCAAGATACCGGTCGAGTGCGCAACCTACCTGCTCAACGAAAAACGCGATATCGTCGATTCGATCGAGCAGCGCCGGCAGGTGCATGTGGTTGTTATCCCGGATCCGAAGCTGCAAACGCCGCATTACGAAATCGAGCGCGTCAAGGACAACGACACGCACCGCCACGAGTCGAATTACAAGAAGTCGTACGAAATGACTACCGATGAAGTCACGGTCGATCCGATCGAAATGGCCAGCAGCAATGTGGTCACACCGGAAACCGCCGCGGTTCAGCGTATCGCGCCGACCGCCCCCAGACCCGCGGTACCCGCCAGTTCAACGCCGTCCGCTGAACCGGGGTTGCTTAGCCGCTTGTTCAGCCTGTTCAGCAGCACCGAGGAAAAACCCACCGCGGTCGAAGAGGAAAAACCGGCCGCGGGCGGAAATCGACAGTCACGCGGCGGTACTCGTGGACGTCGTGGTCGCAGCCGTGGTGGTCAGACCCGTCAGCGGAGCAATAGCAACGCCTCGGCGAGAACGAAGGATGCCAACACGCGTGGCAAAAATGCGGAGAGCGAGGAAAAGCCGGCGGCAAAAACAGAAAGCGCGGAGAGCAAGCGGAGCGGGAAATCTCGCCCGAGCCGCTCGCGCTCGGGAAACAGGGGCGGCAATCGAGGCGCGCGTTCGCGCCAGCAGGAATCCAGACCCGGGCAGGAAGCCAGGTCGCAACAGGATGACAA
>JBFGQE010000007.1:0-23324 GCA_041564355.1 Gammaproteobacteria bacterium
GTCAGACGATGGAGGCGAAATCGAACGGCAGGCCGACGATCCGGGCCGTTTTACCGTTCAGCATGATAGTCGAATGCTCGGCAAGGTAATCGCGTTTCATCATTGCCATGCCGAGGTGTTTTTTGTAACGCGGCGACCAGACCTGCGAGCGGATGTCGCCAACCATGCGTTCGCCGTCGTAAAGACCGAAATCGGTGATCGTCATGGGATCGTCCCAGACGAGCCCCATCAGCTGATGAACATGCTGGCCGCGGATCGCGCGCAGCGCCGGCAGGCATATCGCGCCGGTATCCAGATCGAGGTCGATAAAGCCGTCGAGACCGCACTCGAAGGGATTGTGAAAGCGGTTCATGTCGTTGCCATAGGAAAGCAGGCTGCTCTCGACGCGCTCGATCAGGTTCGGTCCGCCCGCGCGTACCTCGAGGTCCTGGCCGGCCTCGAACAGTGCGTCCCACAGCGGCTCGCCAAGCTTCTCGTCGTTGAGGTAAATCTCGAAGCCGCCCTGTTTGCTGTAGCCCGAACGCATGACCATCATTTCGCGTCCGTGGAATTCGAGCATTTTCGAGCGGAAAAAGCGGATATCACGGACTTCTTCGCCGAATACCCGGGCGACCAGTTCCTCCGCCTTCGGGCCCTGCACCGCGAGCGGCCAGATGTCGGCTTCGCGCACCTCGACGTCGAGGCCATAGCCCTGGGCGAGGCCCCGCGCCCACAGGCGCACGTCGCTGTCGGCGATCGAGATCCACCAGTGCTTGAAGTCGAACTTGATCACTACCGGATCGTTGACGAGGCCGCCGTCGGCATCGCACAGTGGCGCGTAGAGGCCCTGTCCGACCTCCGCCTTCGACAGGTCGCGCGCGGTCATCAGCTGGGCCAGAGGTCGTGCGTCAGGGCCGATCAGCTCGACCTGGCGCTCGCAGGACACGTCCCAGACCTGCACGTGCTCGCACAGGTGCCAGTAATCGAACTCGTTGCTTTCGAAAAAAGTCGGCAAAAGCATGTGGTTGTAGACGGTGTAGCCCTTGACGCCGGCAGCTTCAACGCGGCGGGTGAACGGGGTGCTTCGAGTGCGTCGTGAAATGCTCAGGATTTTGTCTCTCAAGTTCGAATTCCAGTCGGGTTATGGGGGATCGCTGCCGTCTCTGCGGCGAAGGCCATGCTAGTCGTTTTCGATTTGTCTGACAAATCGAAAAATGCCCCAAATCGGCCGTTTATTGTCGGTAAGCGACTCATGCCGCGTAGCGCGGCGCGCGGGCCTTGATTTCGGCTACGCGCGGGCCGCAGTACAACATGCTGAAAACCCGGCTGCCGACGAAGCCGGGCGGGGTGTGGGAGCAATCCGCGTCCAGCGGACAGCCAACGGTATCGATGAAGGCCGGTGTCATCCGTTAAAATTACCCGATCTGCGGCAGGATGCAAGTCGCGGGGCTTGTGTCGTGACACGGCTATGGCTTAGGCTACGCGCAGCAGGCAGCAAGCCGTTTTTCAGACGTTAACCACTTACCGCCGAATCCCAAATGACCACTTCGCCGTCCATTCCGTTTCCGCGCGTCGAATCGCCTTGCGTGCGCCATTGCACGCTCGACGACAATGACATCTGTCTTGGATGTCATCGCAATATCGATGAAATCTGCGCCTGGGGCGGCGCAAGCAATCGTGAACGGCAGCAGATCCTGGAACGCGCAATGGCGCGTAAAAGAGAGCAGGGTGATTGACCTCGACCAGCTCAGCGCCGACGAGATCCGTGCGCGCCTGCACGCGCAGTACCAGACGACTTACGACGTTCCTCCCGAAATGCTCGGCGACAGCGCGCGTGAAGCCGCGGTCCTGGTGCCGTTTCTGCGCATCGATGAAGGCTGGCATGTATTATTTATTCGTCGGGCGCAGTTCGATGGTGACCGGCACAGCGGCCAGGTTGCGTTTGCCGGTGGCAAGCGCGACGATTTCGACGAATCTTTGCTCGCTACCGCGTTGCGCGAAGCCGAGGAGGAGATCGGTGTCGCGCCGCAAGACGTCGAAGTGCTCGGTCATATCAATCACCACCACACGGTTAGTGAATTCCAGGTGCGTCCCTACGTCGGTGTCATGCCCTGGCCCTATGATTTAACCCTCGATGGAATCGAGGTTGCGCGCGCTTTCACGATTCCGCTGCGATGGCTCGCAAAGCGCGAAAATTACCGCACCGAGGAGCGCCGGCATCCGGACTCGAAGCGTCCCTGGCCGGTGGTTTACTACCAGCGTTACGATGGAGAATTGCTCTGGGGCGCAACCGCGCGCATGACGCTGTCGCTGATCGAGGTGCTGAAGGGCGAGGGCTAGTGGTATTTTTCGGTGGTGAAATGGCCCGGATCACGGCGCCGATGTTTTTTCATCCCGCGCGCCGTGAGCGCCGCGCTGACGTCGGTGATCATCTCCGAACTGCCGCACATCATCACGTGCGAATCGTCGGCGGTGATCGCGATGCCGGTATGTTTCTCCAGGCTGCCGTCATCCATCAGGGTCGTCACGCGTCGGCCCAGCGCGCCGGCGTGGGCTTCGCGGGTAACGACAGGCACGTAGACGAACTGCTCGCCGCGGGCGGCGCAGATTTGCTGGATCAGGTCCTGGTAAGCCAGCTCCTCGGCCAGGCTCACGGAGTAGCAGAGAATGATCTTGTCGAAGCGTTCCCAGGCCCTGTCGCTCTTGAGGATCGCAAGAAACGGCCCGATGCCGGTTCCGGTCGCAATCATCCACAGGTGACGACAGTCGGGAATTTCGCTGACGGTTAGAAAACCCGATGGATTATCCGAGACGAGCACCTCGTCGCCGGCCTCGAGCGCAAACAACCTGGGTGACAGAGGGCCCTCTTCAACGATGTTGAAGTAAACCTCCAGGTAAGGCTCTTCGGGCGTATTGACCAGCGAGTATGGCCTGGCCAGCACGTCCTCGCCATCGTTTACACCGACCCGTACAAACTGGCCGGCCTCGAAGGGGGAAAACGGCGCATCGATAATCAGCGCGCTCAGGTATTCGTTGTGGTGCCGGTTTTCGACCACCTTTCCCTTCAACCAGTTCGCCATGTCAGGCCGCCAGTCGGTTCAGGCTATAGGAACCGTTACGTTGCATTGCCTGAAGGTAGAGAGACTCGAAGTCGTCGACCACCGACGAGCGCACCTCGGGCAGGGCGAGCAGACGTTCCGCCCAGGCGGCCGTTTTGGACATGGTTTGCGGATCAAGCACCGACAGCTTGCCGTCGGCTACCGAGTCCTGGCGGAAAAAGGGTGCAAACGCGGTGTCGGCCAGGGTAAATTGCTCGCCGTTGAACCAGGGGCCGTCTCCAAGGCGCTTCTCCACGCGCAGCAGCTGGTCGACCAGCCGGGCGCGGTACTTTTCGTAGCTGTCCTTGTCGGTGCTCATTTTCATGCGGTAGAGATTGCCCAGCATGTTGGAGGCAAACTCTATCCAGGCGCGATTCTTGGCGCGTTGCAGCGGTTCCCGCGGCTGTAGTTCGCCGCCGGTAATCTCGTCGAGATACTCGTTGATGACTGCCGACTCGAACAGGACCTCGCCATCGACCTCGAGCACGGGTACTTTCTTCAGCGGCGATAACTCGAGAAACCAGTCCGGCGGATCGGCAAGGTCGATATAGGTCACCTCGAAATCGATGTTTTTGTGTTTCAACGTGATGACGGCGCGCTGTACGAAGGGACAGGTTTTAAAACTGATCAGGCGTAACGACATTGTGTTGATATCCGCTTTATTCCAGAATGACAAGGTATGGGTCGGCGAAACTAAACTCAACCCCATTTTCGGTAGGGGTAAGCTTGCCGGCGGGAGGAAAATATCATGTCGTCGGCGTCGATTGGTCTCGATCAAAATCTGCAGCAATACCTGCTCGATGTATCGCTGAACGAACCGGTTGCCTGCGCACGCCTGCGGCAACGCACCCTCGAAATACCCGAAGCGAATATGATCAGTTCGCCCGAGCAGGTACAGTTGATCCTGTTACTGGCCAAGATGCTGGACGCGCGCAATGGGCTCGAAATCGGCACTTTCACCGGCTACACCAGCCTGCGCCTGACGCTCGGCATGCCGCGCCTGCAGATGACCTGTTGCGACCTGAGCGAAGATTTCACGCGCATCGCGCGCGAATACTGGCTCGAAGCGGGCGTCGAATCGCGCATCGACCTGCAGCTCGCTCCCGCACGGCAAACCCTCGACCGCTTGCTCGCCGAGGGTTACGAGGGAGCCTATGACTTTGCCTATATCGATGCGGACAAGAGCGGCTACCGGGCCTATGTCGAGCATTGCCTCGTGCTGGTCCGTTCGGGCGGCCTGGTCATGCTGGACAACGTGCTCTGGGGCGGAGACGTAATCAACGACGAAGACCAGACCGAGGACACGGTCGCGCTGCGCGAGGTGAATACCTGGCTGTACGCGAGCGCTGCGGGACGATACGATCTGTCGCTGGTGCCGATCGGCGACGGGCTGACAATTCTGCGCTTGCACGACTGACCGCGGCAGCCGAGGTCCCGGGGGCAGTTTTTCAACTGCCCCCTCGCGGTTAAAAGATGGCCTGCAGGCTCGTGTCCCGGAAAAGAGACAGACCCGTTTCCCCGGGTGGGCGGATAAAGGGCCGTTCCCGGGCGATCAATGGGATACTTTCAGCTGTGGCTCGACGCCCTCGAACATGGGCTCGAGTTCGACGCCGAGTGCGTCGCCGAACTTGGACACGGCGATGTAAATCGTAATCACGAACACAGCGTCGACAATTTGCGGCTCGCTCCAGTTTGCGTGCAGCCGTTCCCACAGTTCGGCGGAGACGCGGTTGGCGTCCTCACCGATCTGTACGGTCAGGTCCAACAGTGCCTTTTCACCCTCGCTGAAGTGTGGGCTGGTCTTATATCGATCGCCATCGATATCGGCGATTTTTTCCGCCTCGATGCCGAGCATGTCGGACACTCGCTCGTGCTGCACCACACAGTATTGACACTGATTGCGCTGCGTTGCCTTGAGGATCAGCAACTCCTTGGTCTTCCAGTCGAGCACACCGTCCTTCAGGATCGCCATGATCATGTCGGTAAACACGGTGCCGTATTCGGGCTGATGACCGAATACCTTGAAAATATTCAACAGGGCCTGGAAACGTTCCTCGGCCTTGTCGTAAAAGGCGATGGTTTCCGCGTTCGCCTGGTTTCTCTCTACGTATGAAACACTCATCTTGATTCTCCTCTTCGATTTATATAAACATTTGCCCCGGTCTGGGTGTATTGCCTAGAGCAGCAATTTACGGGCCTGGGAAATGATGCTTGCGACGGCCTCGTTTGACGCATCGGCGCGGGTCAGCACGCGCAGGCCGAGAAATAACCCGAGCAGGGATTGCGCGGTTTCGCGGCAGTTACACTGCGCCGATAAGTCACCCTGTTGCTGAGCGATCGCGAGGCGCTCGTAAAAAAATTCTTCCACCGCCCGCAGACTTTGCGCAACGAATTGACCGATCTCGGGGTCATGTGGTGACAACTCGAGCGCGGTATTGACGAGCAGGCAACCCGGCGGGGTGGTCCTGTCGTGCGCCTGGCGCGCGGCGCTCTCGAAGCTCACGATAATAGCGTCCAGCGGTGCGTGCACCGTGCCGAGATGGGCGAGGTGAGCAGCGCGATACGCGCGGTCGTAATGCTCCAGCGCACGCATGAACAGGCCGCGCTTGTTTACATATGCCGCGTAAATGCTGCCCCGGTTGATTCCGGTCGCGGTCACGAGATCCTGCATCGAGGTGGCCTGGTAACCGCGTTGCCAGAACGCGCGCATCGCGCCTTCGAGCACTTCGTTTTCGTCGTAAGATTTTTGCCAGGGCATCGCAGGTTATTCCTCGAACACGATCATAACCGGGTTTGGAACGATCGGTCAAATAAGGCGCCCGCCGGCGACCGGGTTATCGCGATGCAATGTCGCCGAACAGTTCTTGCAGGGGCGACTCCGCGGCGTCGACGATGCCGCGCTCGGTGATCAGGCCCGTGACCAGGTTCGCCGGAGTGACATCGAAGGCGTAGTTGGCGGCGGCCGTGCCGCCGGGCGTAATCTCCACGCTGCCGATCTCGCCGTTAACCAGTCTGCCCTGGACCCGTGACAATTCGTCAGCATCGCGCATCTCGATCGGTATTTCGGCGATGCCGTCGCGACTGCGCCAGTCGATCGTGGAACCGGGCAGACAGGCGTAGAACGGGATCTGGTTGTGTCTTGCCGCGAGCGCTTTCAGATAGGTGCCGATCTTGTTGCAAACGTCGCCCCGGCGCGTGGTGCGATCGCTCCCGACCAGGCACAGGTCGACCAGACCGCGTTGCATCAGGTGCCCCCCGGCATTGTCCGCAATGTAGGTGTGCGGCACGCCGTGATGCCCCAGTTCCCAGGCGGTCAGTCCGCCCTGGTTGCGCGGTCGGGTCTCGTCGACCCAGATATGCAGGTCGATCCCGGCATCATGCGCGAGGTAGATCGGGGCGGTTGCAGTGCCCCAGTCGACCGTGGCCAGCCAGCCCGCGTTGCAGTGAGTCAGGATATTGACCGCTTCGCCGGCGGGCTTGCGCGCGGCGATATCGCGGATAAGCGGGAGCCCCTGCACGCCGATCTGCCGGTTGGTCTCGACGTCGAGGTCGGCAATTTCGCGGGCTTCGCGCATCGCCGCAGCGAAACGATCGGTCTCTTCCAGGTCGATGATTCGTGCGTGGACGCGCTCCAGGGCCCAGCGCAGGTTGACCGCGGTCGGGCGGGTTTCGAGCAGTCGCTGGTGAGCCCGTTGCAGCGCGCGACCGGAAGCGTCCTCGCGCAACGCCAGGCAATAGCCATAGGCCGCGGTTGCGCCGATCAACGGTGCGCCGCGAACAACCATGCTGCGAATCGCTTCGCAGGCGTCGTCCAGCGTGCGCAGGTTGCGAATCGCGAATTCGTGCGGCAGTCGGGTCTGGTCGATTACATCGACCGACCAGCCGTCATCGTTCAACCAGATGCTGCGATAGTTGACGCCAGCGATCTGCACAGTTAATTCCGCTCCGGCTGTCCGTATTGCGCAAACTTATCCAACACCGCGTCCATCTCGGTGTCGTTTAGAATAAACGGGTCACCGGCCTGGCGCGCATGCCAGTACTGCCGGGCGAGCGTCTCGACCTCCACGCCGAGTTCGAGCGCCTGGCGCAGGTCGTCGTGGTAGCAAATCATGCCGTGCGTGCCGAGCAGGCAGGCGCGACGGTCGGCGAGGGCGGTTAGCATGTTGTCGGATAATTCCTGCGTGCCGAACAGCGCATAATCGGCGCAACGAATATTGTTGCCACCGGCCACAGCGATCATGTAGTGGAAGGCCGGTATCTCGATGCGGAGACAGGATAACGCGGTGGCAAAAGTCGAGTGCGCGTGCAGCACCGCGCCGGCGTCGTCGCGCGCCGCGTAAATATCCCGATGCATGCGCCACTCGCTGGAAGGTTGCAAGGGATCTTCGCATTTTCCGTCCATCTCGACGTAGACGATATCGCTCTGTTGCAACCGCTCGTAGTCGATCCCGGAAGGCGTAATCAGGAAGCCCTGCTCGAAACGCTGGCTGACGTTGCCGGCACTGCCCTGGTTGATACCCCGGGCATTCATTTCGATGCAGGTCTCGATGATCTGGCGTGAGCGCTGTTCCCTCATGGACATGGCTTCCGTTACGAAGATTCGTCGCTGCGCCCGTACATGTCCTCGAAGCGGACGATATCGTCCTCACCGAGATAGGATCCCGACTGCACCTCGATAATGTCGAGCGGCTGCTCGGTTGGATTTTCCAGGTAGTGGGTCGCGCCCTGCGGGATGAAAACCGATTCGTTTTCCTGCAGATCGAAGATTTCGTCGTTGCGGAACACCCGCGCTGTGCCCCTGACCACGACCCAGTGTTCGGCGCGATGATGATGCATTTGTTTCGACAGGCGCGCCCCGGGTTTCACCGAGATGCGCTTGACCTTGTAGCGCTCTCCCTCGTCGACCGAGTCGAAACTGCCCCAGGGGCGGTAGACGATGCGGTGGTAGTTTTCTTCTTCGCGTTCCGACGCCGCAAGCAGGTCGACGATCTGCTTGACCTGCTCGGACTCGTGCTTGTCCGCGACGAGAACGGCGTCCTCGGTTTCGACGACGATCAGGTCGCTGACTCCGACGGTCGCGAGCAGTCGGCTCTCCGAGTGCAGGATCGAGTCCCGAGTATCGACCGCGATAATGTCGCCGCGGCACATGTTGCCGCCGTCGTCCTTCTCGCCCTCGCTCCATAGCGACGACCAGCTGCCGATATCACTCCAGCCGGCGTCGAGCGGCACCACGCAGGCGAGACCGGTGTTCTCCATGACGGCAAAGTCGATCGAGTCGGACTCGCACTTGGCGAAGGCCTCGGCATCGAGGCGCAAGAAGCCGATATCCTCGGTCAGGTTGCTCGCCGCGTTGGCACAATGGCGGTACATGTCAGGCTTGAACTTGGCCAGTTCGTCGAGATATGAACTCGCGCGGAACATGAAGATGCCGCTGTTCCAGTAAAACTCACCGGAATCGAGATAGTCTTGCGCGGTGTCCAGGTCCGGCTTTTCGACGAAGCGATCGACGTCGAAGCCGTCGCCACGCACTGCACCGCGCCGGATATAACCGTACCCGGTAGCGGGTCGCGTCGGCACGATGCCAAAAGTCACCAGGCGTCCGGCCTCGGCCAAGGGCAGCGCGCGATTCACCGCCTCGGTGAAGGCTGGTTGATCAGGAATCTCGTGATCCGCGCTGAGCACCAGCAGCAGCGGGTCGTGTTGCTTCAGGCAGGCGTGCAGCGCGGCGACGGCAATGGCCGGCGCGGTATTGCGGCCGAACGGTTCCAGAATGATGGATAACTCCTCGATGCCGATCTGGCGCGCCTGTTCGGCAACGATAAAACGATGTTCATTGTTGCAAACGATGGTCGGTGCCTGGTGCTCGAGTCCTTCCAGTCGCTGCAGGGTTTTCTGCAACATGGTCTCGTCATGCAACAGGCTGAGAAACTGCTTGGGATACATTTTGCGCGACAGGGGCCACAGCCGGGTGCCGGATCCGCCGGATAATATGATCGGAATCATCGTCGAGTCTCCTTGCAAGCCGTGAACCGTGTACAGTTGAATTTACACTGCACGCGGCTCATTATAATTTGACTAACCCTTTAAGGACAGGCGCCATGAAGGCCGAACCGTCCCGCTCGGAGCAGGTTGTAGAAGACTACAAGAAGCGCAAGCTCGCGCGCAGTGCGCTGCGTCACATCCATTCGCTCATCCATGGTTTCGAGCAGGATCGAGCGGCCGATCGCAGGCTCGCCTGGATCGGGATTGCGATCATCGTGATTGTGTTGGCGACAGGATCTTACTTCCTGCTCTCAGCGAAAAGCGTCGTCGGCTAGGCGCGACGCTCGCTCGCTTCCGCGAACTTAACCAGCAGGTAATCGAGCAACTCATCCATCGTTGCGTTCAGAGCGTCGGTGTCTCGCCGCTGCAATTGCTCGAGCATGCGCGCGTGCAGATCCAGGATATCGCCGCGCTTGCGCACCACGGTCACGACCATGTTGGCGACCGGAATCAACGCGTCGAGCACGGTGTACATTACGAAGCGCAGCATGCCGTTTCCGGTCGCGTCGACCAACGCGCGATGGAATGCAACATCGGCCCGGCAAAATGCCTCGTCGCTGATTTGCGGATTCTGCTGGCGCGCCAGTGCGGTTTCGAGTTGCCTGATGTCCGATTCGGTCGCATTGGTCACGGCGAGCTCGAGACAACTGCGTTGCAGAACCCGGCGCGCCTCGATGATTTCCTCGATACCGAGTTCACCAATACCGATCAGCAAGGTCGCCGCACCGCTCAGGGATTCGGCGAGTTCGTCGAAGCTTGGTCTGACGACGAAATTTCCTCCAGTCGGGCCACGCCGGGCGCGAACCAGGTTCTGTGCGGCTAGGCGTTTCAGGGCTTCGCGCACGCTCGGTCGCGACACGCCGTAGCGCTGGGCTAGCTCGTCCTCGGTCGGCAGGCGATCGCCGATTTCCAGTTGACCGGAAACGATCGCGTCGCGTATCTGTTCGGCGATCTGCTTAGAAATGCTTGTCTTGACAACGGTTTTTTCCTGCACGCTGCTACCCGATTACCCTTGATGCATTTAGCAAGTTTTTACTTTAACATGAATTTGTCTTACCAATACTAAAATTACAGGGGATCGACACATGACCGGGCAATTCCAGGCGTACCAGATCGGCAAGAGCGATGATGGCCAGCGTTGCGTGCTGACGCAGCTTGACGATGATGATCTGATGGAAGGCGATGTCACCGTACGGGTTGAATATACCACGCTTAATTTCAAGGACGGGCTTGCCTTGACCGGCCGCTCGCCGATCATCCGTAAATTTCCGTTGACCCCGGGAATCGACTTCAGCGGGACGGTTATCGAGTCCAGTCACGCCGATTTCAGCGAGGGCGACCAGGTCGTGCTGAACGGCTGGGGAGTCGGCGAAGACCACTCGGGTGGCTATGCGCAAAAAGCACGGGTCAGGGGAGACTGGCTGGTGCACATACCCGAGGGGCTGGACGCGAGGCGTGCAATGGCCATAGGAACCGCCGGCTACACCGCGATGCTCAGTGTCATGGCGCTCGAGGGCCACGGGATTGAACCGGGCGATGGCGATCTGCTGGTCACCGGCGCATCCGGGGGCGTGGGCAGTGTCGCGGTGGCGATCCTGAGCAAGCTGGGTCATCGCGTGATTGCCAGCACCGGGCGCTTGAACGAACGGGATTTTCTAGTCGGTCTCGGCGCGGCCGACATCATCGATCGCGCCGAGTTTGCCGATAAGGCGCGGCCCCTGGGCAAGGAACGGTGGGCCGCGGCGATCGACGTTGCCGGCGGCAATACGCTGGCCAACGTGCTAAGCCAGTTACGTCGCGGTGGCGCCGCGGCTGTCTGCGGCCTGGCCGAATCGATGAACCTGCCGACCACGGTTGCGCCGTTCATCCTGCGGGGTGTCGCCATGTACGGTATCGACTCGGTGATGGCGCCGCTGGAAAAGCGCAAGATCGCCTGGCAACGACTCGCCACGGATCTCGATCTCGACCTGCTGGACAGCCTGTCATTCGACCTCGCCTTCACCGACCTGCCGCGCGCGGCCGAGGATATCATCGAAGGCAAGATTCGTGGCCGTGCCGTGGTCAAGTTGCCCTGAGTGTCCGAATATAGAGACTGGCGAGACCAGCGGAGTTTACCGGGACACCCGGTCCTGACCCATGCCGATGGAGCGTAGATTCGGCTATGGCGTGGCGCTGGTTATAACCGGTGGCATTTTTCTCAGCACTTCGGGCATCCTGCTGCGCAATATCGAAGCCGCAAGCGGCTGGCAAATACTGTTTTACCGCGGGCTCGCTTTCTCCGTAACGCTGTTTCTGCTGTTGTTGTTACGCTATCGCGGGCGCATCGGCAGCGCATTTCATGCGATCGGCAGACCCGGACTTTGGGCCGGTCTGGTGCTTGGTCTCGGTTCGATCTGTTACGTCTTCGCTATTTTGTTGACCACGGTGGCAAACGCGGTTTTCATCATCGGCGCAGCCCCGCTTGCGACCGCCTTCGTCGCCTGGCTCGTGCTCGGCGAGCGCACTTCGCGTTTTGGCATCATCGCGATGCTGGTGTCGCTCTGCGGGATTGGCCTGATGTTCGCCGACGGTTTGCTCGAGGGTCGCTGGTCGGGAAATCTGGCCGCCCTCGGCGTGGTCGCATCTTTTGTCGTGTTCTTGTTGATTATTCGCAATCGGCGGGGGGTCGACATGTTGCCGGCAACCTGCCTGGCAGGGCTGGTCATGGCGGGCGTGGCGGTACTGGTTGCCGACTCGCTGCTGGTTTCGCGTCACGATTTGCTGCTCGCGATCACGATGGGTTGCCTTCAGTTCGGGGTCGGCTTCTGGTGCTTTACGGTCGCCACACGGTACATCCTGGCTTCCGAGGTTGCGCTCTACTCGCTGACCGAGTCGATACTGGGGCCGATCTGGGTCTGGATCGGCGTGGGTGAGGAGCCCAGCCTGTTAACCCTGCTGGGCAGCGCGATCGTGCTGTTCAGCGTCGGGGCCTATTGCATCAGCGGCATCCGGGCAGAGCGCCGCCTGCTGGCCGACGCGGCGAGGTTCGACGCGCAACAGCGCTAGCCCGAGCTGGCGCGCCCTAATCCAGGCGAACCGGGTCTCCGACCCTGATGGCGCCCGGCGTTACCACGTCGCAGCAAACGCCGCCTCGCCAGTCCGGCAGCAGCGCCGCGGTGAGCCCCGGGTGCTGTTCGTCCATGCGTGAACAGGGGTCGGTTTCTTGCGTCACGACGAGTTCGACTTCGCCGATGCGCAGGGTCTTGCCGAGGTCGTTTTCACCGAACTCGAAACTATCGATCAACAGGTTCGCGCGTCGCGTGGTCCACGGCAGTTCGGCGTCGAGCTCGGCACAGGCCTTATTCCATGCAGCCTGGCTCAGCACGGTAACCTGTCTGCCCTTTTGCGTACCCCTGAAATCGCCGTCGATGCCGCGCTCGACGCTTAACCGAACGTGGTCGGTGGTTTGCATGGCAGCGCGCGGTTTGGCTCGCACCGCGATGGCAAGAACTGAACTCATGGATGCTCCGTCATGGGTAATTGTCGCTCCGAAATGTTACTGGTCGAGCAGGCAATAACAAGGGATGTAGCGTTTGCCCGGTACTTTCATACGCTGCTGGTCGACGAAGGAATGCAATAACGCGTCCAGCGATTGCATGATTTCGTGGTCTCCCCTGATCTGGAAAGGACCCTGCTTTTCGATGGCGCGAATGCCATCTGCTTTGACATTACCCGAGACGATGGCAGAAAAAGCGCGTCGCAGGTCGGCGGCAAGCAGGTGCGAGGGAAGATCGCGGGATAGTTCGAGTTTGGCTACGTTGTCGTGGCTGGGTACGAAAGGCTGCTGAAAGGAATGGTCGATTTTCAGAATCCAGTTGAAATAATAGGCGTCGGAATGGGTGCGACGAAAATTGCGCACCGATTCGAGTCCGGCGGCGGTTTCGCGCGCGACCTTGACCGGATCGTCGATAATGATGGTGTAATGTTCCTTCGCTTCGCGACCGAGCGTCAGCTGGATGAAGTCGTCGATCTGGCGAAAGTAATCCCTTGAGCTCGCCGGACCGGTCAAGATAAGCGGAAACGGTACCGCGCGATTTTCCGGGTTCAGCAGAATACCCAGTATGAACAAAATTTCCTCGGCCGTGCCTACCCCGCCGGGAAACACGATGATCGCGTGACCGGCACGGACGAAGGCCTCGAGTCGTTTTTCGATGTCCGGAAGAATGACCAGTTCGTTGACGATTGGATTGGGTGATTCCGCGGCGATAATTCCGGGTTCGGTGAACCCGACAAATCGGCCGCGCGGCGTGCGCTGCTTGTTGTGACCTATCGCGGCGCCTTTCATCGGCGCCTTCATCGCACCGGGCCCGCAGCCGGTGCAGATATTCAGACCGCGCAGGCCGAGCTCGTAGCCGGTCGTCTTGCAGTAGTCGTACTCCGGGCGCTGTATCGAGTGACCACCCCAGCAGACCACGAGATTGGGTTCGACTTCGGGCACGAGCACGCGCGCGTTGCGCAGGATGTGGAATACGATGTTGGTCAGGCCCTCGCCGGTGTTGGCATCGAAGATCTGGTTGAATTTGATCTTGTTTTTGACGTAGGAAACGTCACGCAGCACTGCGAACAGCTGTTCCTGGATGCCGGTTATCACGCGGCCGTCGACAAAGGCACTCTCCGGTGCGTTTTCGATCTCGAGTTTGATGCCGCGTTCCTGCTGGATTACGCGAATTTCGAAATCCCGGTACTGCTGGAGTACCTCACGCGCATCGTCGGTCTGGCTGTCGACGTTCAGCACCGCCAGCGCGCAACGGCGAAAGGTTTCGTACAGGCCATCCTCGGACGAGCCCTGTTTAAGTTGCGCAACCTCGAGCTGCGACAGGATGTCCAACTGTCCGCGCGGCGTCAGGCGAGTGATTTCAGTGTGCTTGTTCATGTATCGGGTGATGAAAAATGTTCTATAGTATAGTGCAGGCTTAACGGGAATCATGACATGAGTGACCAATTATTCGAAGTCGCATTTTCCGGGCAGATCAGCGAGGGCGCCAACGCCGACGAGGTCAGGGCGAAACTCGGCAAGATGTTCAACGCTGACGACGCCAAGCTGGATCAGCTCTTTTCCGGCAAGCGTATCGTCATCAAGAAGAATATCGACCAGGCTACCGCGGCCAAGTACAGGACCGCGTTGAACCGAGCCGGTGCCGAGTGCGAGGTAAAGCCGCTGGGAGGCGCCGCTGCCGCGACCCCGGCACCGGCAGCGGAAAAACCGGCCGCCGAGCCAGGCAGCGCCGGATCCGCGCCAGCTGCCGCCCCGGCGCAAACCTTCGAAAGTCAATACGACGGCGAAGTCGCTCCGCCGCCGCAGACCGACCCGCTCGGCATTACCGGCGACCAGATCGAGGATCTCGAGGCGTCGATTGCACCGGTCGGCAGCGAATTGAAGAATGACTACAGCGAGCCGGACGAGCCCGATATCGACATCACCGGCCTCGACGTTGCCCCGGTGGGCAGCGACCTCGGAAGCACGAAGAAGGAACCCGATCCTCCGCCGCCGGATACCTCCGGCATTTCGCTCGCCGATTGATCGGGACGGGGCGGCCGTTGAGCGTCTACAGCATCTCCGACGCGTAATCGGCGAGTCGCGAACGTTCCACGTTCATCAGGGTAACGTGCCCGCTGTGTTCCCAGTGCTTGAAGCGATCCACGACATAGGTCATGCCGGACGTGGTCTCGGTCAGGTAGGGCGTGTCGATCTGCTTCAGATTGCCGAGGCAGACGATTTTGGTTCCGCTGCCGCTGCGCGTAACCAGGGTTTTCATTTGTTTCGAGGTCAGATTTTGTGCCTCGTCGATAATAATGTACTTGCTCTGAAAGGTACGCCCTCGCATGAAGTTCAGTGACCGGATCTTGATCCGGTTGCGCAGCAAATCGTTGGTCGCGGCTTGCTCCCAGGAGTCTTTCTGATCACTGCCGGTCAGTACTTCCATGTTGTCCATCAGTGCGCCCATCCACGGCGTCATCTTCTCCTCTTCGCTGCCGGGCAGGAAGCCGATGTCTTCGCCGATCGGGATCGTGACCCGAGTCATGATGATTTCCTTGTAGCGACCCTGGTCCAGGGTTTGCGTCAGTCCGGCCGCCAGGGCAAGCAGCGTCTTGCCGGTGCCGGCGCTGCCGGACAGCGTGACAAAATCGACCTCCGGATCCATTAACAGGTTAAGTGCAAAGTTCTGCTCCCGGTTGCGCGCGGTAATGCCCCAGACCGAGTGGCGCTGGCCATAGTAATTGCGACAGACCTCGATCAGGAAGCCACTTTCGTTTTTCTTGCGCACGATGGCCTCGAAATCGCTGCCGATATAAATGAACTGGTTGGGGTACCACTGTTCACCGTCGAGACCGGCGACTTCGTAGTAGGCCCGACCCTCATCCTGCCAGCTCTCGATCTGCTTGCCGTGAGCCTCCCAGAAATCATCCGCCAGTGCGCAGGATCCGCTGAACAAAAGATCGAGGTCATCGACCACGCGGTCATTGGCGTAATCCTCGGCTTGGATGCCGAGAATCGCGGCCTTGATGCGCAGGTTGATGTCTTTCGAGATCAGCGTGATCTCGTGGCTGCTGATTTCCTGCTTCAGCGCCATGATCGTGTTCAGAATCGAGTTATCATTCTTGTTGCCGGGAAGTGACTTGGGCAGGTCGGCATCGTGCGCCTGGGTCTGGAAAAACAGGCGGCCGCTGCATTTAAAAGGCTCCTCGGCCGCGGTGAAGCGAGACAGCTGCAGGCCCTGGTCGATGATGACCTCTTTTTGCGCGGTCAGCAGTTCATCGATAAAGCGGTTGGTCTGGCGCACGTTGCGGGCAACCTCGGACACGCCGACCTTGGCGTTATCGAGTTCTTCGAGCACGGTCATCGGCAGGTACACATGGTGTTCCTGGAACTTGAAGAGGGCCGATGGATCGTGCATCAGGACGTTGGTATCGAGCACGAATATCTTTACTGCGGGGCCGGAATCGGCCAGTACTACGGGCGACATAAAGCAAACTCAAAGGTGACGATTAATGGTAATTCAATCGTTCGTAAGATGCACACAATTTGTCTTGGCCTCGCGTTGTGGACGTCTGCTGACGCTTTCGGAACCGTTTTCCGGCTGGCCAGCAGATCCAATCCTGCGTAATATTTCGGGCGTTGCCAAATCACCGGGACCATCATGAAAGCATCCGGACCGCTTGCCGGTTATCGTGTCATCGAGCTGGGGCAGTTACTCGCCGGGCCGTTCGCCGGCTGCATGCTCGGTTATTTCGGTGCTGAGGTGATCAAGATAGAACCTCCCGCCGGTGGAGACCCGATCAGGCGTTGGCGCGAAATGCGCGGTGACACTTCGCTGTGGTGGCGCTCGCTCGCGCGCAACAAGAAGTCGGTGACCATCGATTTGAAAACCGACCGGGGAGTCGAACTGGTGCGTCGCCTGATCGACGAGGCCGATGTCGTGATCGAAAACTTCCGCCCCGGCGTGGTCGAGAAATGGGGTCTTGGCCCCGATGATTTTCGCGCTACCAATCCCGGGCTGGTTTATGCCCGCATATCCGGTTATGGCCAGGACGGGCCTTATGCCCACAAGCCCGGCTTCGCGTCGGTTTGCGAGGGGATGAGCGGTTTTCGCTACGTCAACGGGCATCCCGGCGAGGCGCCGGTACGGCCGAACCTGAGTATCGGCGACACCATATCCGGCATTCATGCCGCGCTCGGTATCGCCATGGCTTTGCTCGAAAAACGCGACAGCGGGCAAGGGCAGGTGGTCGATGTGGCGCTGGTCGAATCGATGTTCAACCTGATGGAAGCCGTGGTTCCGGAATATGACGGGGCCGGGGCAGTGCGCGAGCCGTCCGGCAGCACCGTGACCGGCATTGTGCCGACCAACACCTATCGTTGTGCGGATGGTCGTTATATCGTCATCGGCGGCAACGGTGATTCCATTTTCAAGCGTTTGATGGAGGCGGCCGGTCACCCCGAGATGGCCTCGGATCCGCGACTGGCGAGCAACCCGGGGCGGGTCGAACACGAGGCGGAAATCGATGCTGCGCTGTCGCGCTGGTGTGCCGCGCATGCGGCCGCCGAGCTGCTGTCGCGGCTAGATCAGGCGCGGGTTCCGGCCGGTCCGATCTACAATGTCGCGGATATGGTCAAAGATCCGCATTTTATTGCCCGCGGCCTGTTCGAGTCGGTGGAAATAGATGGCAAGCCACTGAAAATTCCGGCCATTTTACCCAGGCTGTCGCGCACGCCGGGCGAGACGCGCTGGCCGGGTGGTGAATTGGGTGGCGCCAATGAAGAAGTGATCGGCGGGTTACTCGGGCTGGATCAAGAGGCGATGCGTGAACTGCGCGAGCAGGGCGTGATCGCGTAGAACTCGGGGAACCCGCACGGATTTACAGGTTCAAAAAAGGGAGGTGAATCTCATGCGAAAATTGGTAATTCTGTGCTTGTGCCTGCTTTATGCCAGTAGTGGACTATTGCCCTTACAGGCCGATGGCGGTGGCGATTACGGCGGGTCGCGGCTTGCCCCGATCAAGAAGCTGATCGATCAGGAAAGGTTCGACCAGGCCATCGAAAAGCTCGACCAGGCGCTGGAAAAGTCGCCCGAGGATGCCGACATCCTGAACCTGATGGCCTATAGTCAGCGCAAGTTGAAGCGCTACGATGTCGCGCTCGATTATTATCAGAAAGCGCTCTCGATCGAGCCGGACCACCGGGGTGCGAACGAGTATCTCGGCGAGCTTTACCTGCAGCTGGGGCAACTCGACAAGGCCCGCGAACGTCTCGCGATACTCGACAAGGAGTGCTTTTTCGGCTGCAGGGAGTTTGATCAGCTCGAGCGAGCGATCGCCGAATACGTCAAAAACAATCCCTGAAGCGGCGTAAAAATGTCACATCTGGCCGCAGATGTGCATTGCTTATCTAGAGATGCCCTTTACGGCGCAATATAATTTTGCTAACTAGTCGAGAGGGAATAGGCAATGAAATTATCGCAATTCAGCAACTGGGGCGCCGCCATGCTGCTCGTTCTGGGGAGCCTCGGATTCCAGGCGCAGGCGGCAAGCGGCAATTATTCTTCCGATGTCGACCTGAGGCCGATCCTGGCGCTAATCGACGAGGGCAAGTATGAATCGGCCATCGAACGCCTGCATGACGAACTCGACCTCGATCCCGATAATCCGGACATTCTGTCGCTGCTCGGCTTCAGTTATCGCAAGACGCGCCAGTTCGAGGATGCGTTCACGTTTTACCAGTGGGCCTTGCGTGCCCAACCGGAACATCGCGGTGCGAACGAATATCTCGGCGAGCTATACCTCGAAACCAACCAGCTGGAAAAGGCGATGCAGCAGCTCGAAATTCTCGACGACCTGTGTACTTTTCGCTGCAAGGAATATACCAAGCTGAAAAATGCCATCGACGACTACCAGGATTCAGCCAGTAATTCGTGACATAATTGGAGCGTGATTTACTATCGCGATCTCAAGCTCGACCGGGCCAGCGAGCCACGCAAAAACCGGCGCTGGATCAGGCAACAATGGACGCGGCAGCAATGCCGCGTTTTTGTTTTGCGGCATGACAAAAGCCTGATGCGGCGAAGCGAACTGGCGGACGCGCCGCCGGAGGTCGTGCGACTCGGGCGGGACGATTTGCGCGACCTGGAGGTCGATCCGGAGCAGGCCGTATTTCTCGGCCTGGACCGGGATCAGCCGCTGTTCGCGCTGGATCTGTCGCGTCATCCCGAGGACCGGCTAGCACCGATTCTGCAGGCGCACGATTTTATCGACCTGCGTGATGTCGGCTGGTTGCTCGATGCGCAGCAGGCGGCACAGCTCGCCTATGCCCGGGGGCTGTTGTGGTGGAATCGTCATCATCGCTATTGCGGGAAGTGCGGCCACCCGACGCGCAGCGAGAATGGTGGTCACATGCGACGTTGCAGCAACGATCAGTGCGGCCGGCAGCACTTCCCGCGTACCGACCCGGCCGTCATCATGCTGGTCGAAGATCTTTCCGACCCGGCGAGGCCGCGTTGCCTGCTGGGGCGCAACTCACGCTTTCCGAACCGCATGATGTCGACGCTTGCCGGATTCGTCGATCCGCTGGAAAGCCTCGAGGAATGCGTCGCTCGCGAGGTCTTCGAGGAGTGCGGCATCCGGGTCGACCGGGTCGAGTACCAGGCCTCCCAGCCCTGGCCGTTTCCGTCGTCGATCATGCTCGGATTTCGGGCCAGGGCGCGCACTACCCAAATCCGGATCGACAACGAAGAAATCGAGGAAGCCTACTGGTTCGAGGCCGAGCAGTTGCTCGACTTCGGCGAGTGGGGGGATCAGGGGTCCAACTTCTGCCTGCCGCGGCGAGACTCGATCGCGCGTTACCTGATCGAGACCTGGAAAGCGGAAGTGCTAGAGCGCTGACGGGTCCGACCGGGGGGTTGGATTGTGACGCTGGCCCACCGCCTAGACCAGCTGCGCGGCGGTTAATTCGTCAATCTCGGCATCACGCGCGCGGTGATCTGCGGCGAAGTAGGTATAGATTACCGGCAGCACGAACAGCGTGAACAAGGTGCCGATGGCGAAGCCGGAAACGATCGTAATGCCGATCGCCTGACGGCTCGCGGCGCCGGCGCCGGTAGCGATCACCAGCGGCATGATACCGATGATGGTCGAAAAAGACGTCATCAGGATCGGCCGCAGGCGCAGCGATGCGGCTTTGATCACCGCCTCGACCGGCGACAGGTTCTGGTTTTTCTGCATTTCATTGGCGAACTCGACGATCAAAATGCCGTGCTTGCTGACCAGCCCGATCAGCGTTATCAGTCCGACCTGGCTGTAAATGTTCATCGAAACCTGGGACAGGAACATCGGAATCAGCGCGCCGAACATCGCCAGCGGGACCGTGGTCAAAATGATGAACGGATCGCGCAGACTTTCATACTGTGCCGCCAGCACCAGAAATACGACGATGATCGCGAAACCGAAGGTCAGCGCGAGCACCGATCCTTCCTGCACCAGCTGACGCGACTGGCCCTGGTAATCGAAGGTATAGCCGGCGGGCGCGACCTCTTCGGCAATATCGCGCAGCAGTTGCAGCGCCTCGCCAAGCGGCACCCCCGGCACCGCGTCGATCTTGGCCGCGTTTTGCTGCTGGAACTGAACCAGCTCGCGCGGTACCGACGTGTACTCGATATCGACCAGCGACGACAGGCTGACCTGCTCGCCGCGATCGGTATAGACGAAGTACTGGCTGATGATCTCGGCATTTTCGCGCTGATCGCGACGAGCCTGTGGAATAATCTTGTAGCTGCGGCCGGCGAGATTGAAGCGACTGACATAGCCCTCGGCGAGTATCGCGCCGAGCGTCTGGCCGATATCGCGCATCGAGATGCCCATGGATTCGGCCCGCTCGCGATCGATCGTGACGCGTATCTCCGGCTTGCTGAAATTGAAGTCGCTCTTGATGAAATAGAACTTGCCGCTTTCACGGGCCTTCTCCAGGACCTGCTGCACGGTGCCGTAAAGCTGATCGTAACCGTCCTGGGTTTTCAGGATAAACTCGATCGGTGTGTTGCCGCTCGCGCCGGGCAGCGATGGCGGGTTGAAGGCGAAGCTTTGCAAGCCCGGCTGCTGGTCCAGGGCAAGCTGGATCTGCGGGATCATCTGCTTCGACGAGAGGCTGCGCTTTTCCCAGGGCTTCAACAGCATGCCGGCGAAGGACACCGTCGGCCCGGCGAATCCATTGGCCATGAAAGAAGATTGATACTCGTCTTCGTATTGACGAAAGATATCGATGTAGGGCGCGGTGTACTTGTTCAGGTAGTCGATACTGCTGTGGTCCGGCGCCTGCGAGAACACGAAGATGACACCCTGATCTTCTTCCGGCGCGAGTTCATGCTCGATGAACTTCATCGGTGGTGGCGGGAACAGGATAAAAGCGATCAGGGCGATAATGCAGACGACGAAGACCAGCGTCACCGAGCGAGTTTTCAGCGATGATGCCAGGGCGTTTTCGTAACCGTCGCGCAAGCGCTCGAAGCGACGGTTGATGAAGCGGGCGTAGGCATTGTTGCCGACCGTAGGCTTGAGGATACGCGAACACATCATCGGTGACAGCGTCAACGCGATGATCGTCGAAATGATGATCGTCCCGACCAGGGTGAACGCGAACTCCTTGAACAGTACCCCGGTCAATCCGCCAAGCAAGCCGATCGGGGCGTAAACGACACAAAGCACGATGGTCGTGGCCACCACCGGCTTGGCGATCTCGCGCGCGCCGAGCAGCGCCGCGGTAATCGGTTTTTGCCCGTCGCCGATGTGGCGATATATATTCTCCACCACCAGGATCGCGTCGTCGACGAGCAAACCGATAGCCATGACCATCGCAAGCAGTGTCAGCAGGTTGATCGAATAACCCATGATCTGCATGTAAAACAGCACGCCGATGATCGACAGCGGGATCGTGACCAGCGGGACCAGCGTCGAGCGGAAAGATCCGAGGGAGAGGAAGATGACGACGATGACGATTAACGAAGCCTGGGCCAGGGTCAGGATGACCTCGTTGATCGAGGCCTGGATAAACTCGGTCGAATCGTAAGCGATCGCGGCGTTTAAACCGGGTGGGAACGACTTCTCCAGCTTGCGCAGTTCGGCGTTGACCAGCTTGATTGTGGTCAGCGGATTGCCGTCGGTGGTACCGTTAATACCGATGTATATTGACGGTACGTTGTCAAACATGATCAGGGAATCATAATTTTCCGCGCCCAGTTCGATGTCGGCGACATCGCCGAGGCGTACCGTATTCTTGCCGTCGCCGCGAATCACGAAACGCGCGAAAACGTCCGGGTCACTGGTGTCGGTTACCGCGTTGACATCGGTTTGCACCAGGTTGCCACGCGTTTGACCGGCCGCGGACTGGTAATTTTCGGAGTCGATTGCGCGCACGATATCGGCCGCGGACACCTTCAGCGCGGCCATGCGTACCGGATCCATCCAGACCCGCATCGAATAGGTCTTGCCACCGAGAATCTCCGCCTCGGCAACGCCCGGCACTGTGGACAGGGCCGGTTGAACGGTGCGTATCAGGTAATCGGTAATCTCCACATCGGAGAGCGTTTCGCTGTAAAAACCGTAATAAGCCAGGGCAAAGCCTTGCGCCGATTGTTTCGCGATGACCGGGTCCTCCGCCTCGATCGGCAGCTCGCCGCGAATCGACGACACCTTGGTGCTGACTTCGGTCAGCGCGACGTCGGCATCGAATCCGAGTTTCATGTGAACCTCGACCGTGGAGACGCTGTTGCTGCTGCTCGAACGGACGAAGTCGATGCCGACGGTGCTCGAAACGGCCTGCTGGATCGGCGTGCTGATGAAACCCTGGATCAATTCCGCACTCGCGCCCGGATACGCGGTCGTGATCGAGATAATCGAGGTTTCGAGCTCCGGATACTGGCGCACCTGGGTGTTGAAAAACGCCTGCACGCCAAGCAGCACGATCATGGTGCTGATCACTAGCGACAGAACTGGGCGTTTGATGAAGTAGTCGGTGAACATGGCCTGCTAGCGGTTGCTGGCGCTGTATTCCGGCACGTCGTCGACGATCGTCACGCGCAGATTCGGATACAGCTTCAGCTGGCCCGAGGTCACCACCTGATCTCCCGCCCTGATTCCCTCCCGCACCCCGGCAACACCGTTCTCGCGGTAGGCGACGTCGACCTGGCGCGCGGCCAGACGCAGATCGGGGGGCGCGTCGGGATTGCTGTTCTCGGCTGGTTCGACAACATATACCGCCTCGCCGTAGATATTGTAGAAAATCGCGGTTTCCGGAATGGTTAAGACCGGGATCTTGCGTCGCGAGGTAAGTTCCATATCGGCGAACATGCCGGGGGCAAGGCGGCGGTCGAGATTATCGACCACTGCTCGCACCGAGATATTGCGCGTGTCGGCATCGAGTTCCGGGTTCCAGGTTTCGACCAGTGCGTTGAAGGTTTCGCCCGGATAGGAAGCCACGCGAAATTCGATCGGCTGGCCCTCGATCAGGTCATTGAAATTGGCTTCCGGCAGCGTGAAATCGAGAAAAAGGCGGTCCAGCGCGAGCAGCGTGACGATGGTCGTGCCCGGCGCGACGTATTCACCGATATCGACTCGGCGAATCCCCAGCTTGCCCGAAAAAGGCGCGTAGATGCGTTTCTTCGATAACGCGGCCTGCGCCAC
>JBFGQE010000008.1:0-23080 GCA_041564355.1 Gammaproteobacteria bacterium
CGCGGCGATGGCGGAAACCTTCGGCGCAGATCAGGAATAACCGTCTCGGCGAGCGCCCCGATAACCGACAGCCCGGCGAAATAATACGCCCGCGACGTTCTCTCGAACAGTGCAGTCGAGCCCGTCGATGTATTCGTGATTCAGCATCCGTTTGCGGTTACACTAGCGCAATCTTAAATCGTTTGAAACCAGGTAAAGAGGATGCTCAAGTCTGCCGGAGATCTGATTAAGGAGGCCCAGCAACATATCGAATGCGTCGACGTTGCGACGGCAAAACAAATCCTCGCGGAGAATCCCGACGCGGTCATCGTCGACGTGCGCGAGGCCGACAGCGCGGCCGAATCCAAGCTCGATGCTTCGGTCCATGTATCGCGCGGCCTGCTCGAAATGAAGCTGCCCAAACAGTGCCCCGATGCAAACGCGTTGATTCTGACCCATTGCGGGGGCGGCGGACGCGCATCGCTCGCCGCATATACGTTGAAACAGATGGGATACCAGCGAGTCTACGCGATCACCGCGCCGTACGACGAGATCAAGAAAGCCCTCGGCTGAGCGCGCGAGGCGAGCCTGCCTACTTGATTCGGTCGATGACCAGGGCCAGGCCCTGCGGTGGATTATCACTGTCCACGTCGCTGACCTCGGTGTAAAAATCACCCGCCTGGGCAACCGGATTGCCGCTGAATGACACGCGCGCACCGACCACGACCTGGTCGAAAGACGACAGTTTCATCGCCGGCATCATCGCGTCCTCGTCACCGAGCGTCAGCGTCGCCGGCAAATCTCTGAGGCGCAGTCTTTTTACCGCCAGCGGCATGGGCGGTCCCTGCATCGCCTTGGCATAGACGAACACCGCCGCGTCGTCGCCTGCTTTCGCCCTCAGTTCCGGGCTGATATCGACGCTCAGCGATAATGGCCTTGCCGGCCCGTCGTCCCGCGCCACGGTCAGCGTCGGATCACGCTCCTCGAGCATGGTCAGCAGGGCCCTGATTTCGCGCACCGAATCCGGATTGTCCTGGATCAGCGGTAATAGCCGGGTCCAGTAAGCATGCGCCGCAGCGAATTCCCCGCGCTGCTCGGCAGCCATGCCGGCGAGCCACAGCCCGTTGGGGAAATTCGGCGCGATCTCCAGCCCGCGTTTGAGCAGCGTCTCCGGTTCGCCGAGCAGGTTGCCGTTATTCTGCATCGCGAGCGCGTCGGCCAGAGCAAACATGACCCCCGGCTCGTCGCCGGTGAGGTCATGGGCTCGCTGGTAGGCGGTCACCGCCAGCGCAAATTCACGCTTTGCCATATAGGTACGTCCGAGCATAAACCAGCCCTCGGCATCTTCCGGGTTGTCGCGCAGTTTTTCGCGGATCGCGGTCTGCATTTCATCCAGCGTCATTTGCGGCGCGGCCCTGTTCTGCTGCGGGTCCGGCGCTTGCACAAGTTGCGGATTTTCGACCACGCGATACTCGCCGTAATTCAGGTAGAGCGCGATACTGGCGAGCGGAATCGCGAGCATCACCACCGGCAGCATCCATTTACCCGGTGCCTTTGCGGCTTTCCGCTTTTCCTGGTCGAGTTCGAGCGCAAGCGCGGTCTGCAGGTCGCGATAGGCGGAGTCGAACCCGGCGTCGTCTATTTCGCCGGCATCGCGTTGCGCCTGCAGCAGCTGCTTTTGTTCACGCGCGATCTGGATATTCTGCTGCAGGCGCTGTTCGGTTTCCAGCGACGGCGAGCGTCGCAGCATCGGCAGCACCAGGAACGCCAGAGCGAGCGCCAACAATCCGGCAACGATCAACCAGAATGTCATCGCGGCGACTCGGAATCTTCAAGCAGGCGTTGCGCTTCCGCCAACGCCGCCGCGTCGACCTCCGCCGGTTTGCTTCCCGCGCGCAGGCGCCGCGAGATTAGCACGAGAACGATCAACAGCAGCACGAAAGGCCCCAGCCAGAGCAGGTAGGTGCTGGCCTTGAATTGCGGCCGGTAAAGCACGAAATCACCATAGCGTGCGACCATGAAATCGGCCACCTGTTGCGCTGACTTGCCCTCGCTGAGCATTTGGTGCGTCTGCCGCCGCAGATCCTTTGCCAGGTCCGCGTCGGAGTCTGCCAGATTCTGGTTCTGGCATACCAGGCAACGCAACTCCTTGATCAGCCGGTTGTAATCGGCTTCCATTCGCGGCGAATCGAACTCGTAAGCCTCGATCACGCCCTGCGCGGGCAGCGCACACAAACACAGCAATATCAGGTAAAACGGACGCATCAGCCGAGCAATTCCCTGAGCACTGGCATGATCTTTTCGTTCAGCGACTCCATGGTCACCGGTCCGATATGTTTGTACTTGATCACGCCGTCGGCGCCAATGACGAAAGTTTCCGGCACGCCGTAAACTCCCCAGTCGATGCCGACACGACCGTCACGGTCGATTACACTGGTGGCGTAGGGGTTTCCGAATTGCTCCAGCCAACGCTCGGCGTCGTCCGGAGCATCCTTGTAATTCAACCCGACTACTGTCACCAGGTTCCTGTTCGCGAGCTCGGTGATCACCGCGTGTTCCGCACGACAGGAAACACACCAGGAAGCCCACACGTTCAGCACCCAGACCTGGCCCAGCATGTCCGCCGTGGATAGCTTGCGCGACGGGTCATCGAGCATGGCCAGGGAAAACGCGGGCGCCGACTTGTCGATCAGGGGCGAGGGTACTTTCTTGGGATCCAGGCTCAGTCCGAAGCCAAGCAGGCCCGCCATTAATACGAAAAAAACCAGCGGGATGACAAAACGGTTCATGCGGTCCGCTCCGTTGCATCCGTCGGCGCGGAAGCGGTCCGCGCAAGCCGGCGATAACGTCGGTCGCTCGCGGCGAACAAGCCGCCAATCGCCATGATGATCGCACCGAGCCAGATCCAGCGAATGAACGGCTTGTAATAAATACGCACCGCCCAGGCGCCCTGGTCATCCAGCGGCTCACCGAGCGCGATAAACAGGTCACGAGTCAAGCCGGCATCGATCGCCGCTTCGGTCATCGGCGACTGTTGCACGCGGTAGGTGCGCTTTTCCGGGAACAGGTCGACGCGGTAGTTGCCCGATTCAGAGCGCACGCTAAAGCCGCCCCGCGTTGCGACATAGTTGTTCACATTGTAACGCCGCACGCCGTGGAAGGTGAATTCGTAACCAGCTACCGAGTAGGTATCGCCGGGCGCCATGCGCAAATCTTTTTCCTGGTTATACAGGCTGGTCAAACTAACCCCGACGATAAACACGGCGATGCCCAGGTGACCGAGCAGCATGCCGTAGAATCCGGCCGGGGTCGAACGCAATGCGTTTGCAAGCGAGCGATTGCGCAGCCGTTCCTGCACCGCGAGACCGATCGTTATCGCGATCCACAAGGCCATCGCGATGCCGGCGAACGCGCCCCAGTAAAACCGGGGCAAGGCCAGCGACAGCAGTAACGCGAGCAGCAACGCGACGATCGCGGGTACCTGCAGCTTGCCGACCAGCCGCTGCAGGCTGTCGCTTTTCCAGCGAAGCAGCATGCCGACGCCCATTAGCACGCCCAGCGGTGCGGTCAGCAGGATAAACATAAAGTTGAAATAAGGCGGGCCCACCGAGATCTTGCTTCCCATCGCATCGATCGCGATCGGGTACAGCGTACCCAGTAAAATGGCGAAAGTGACCACCGCAAGTAAAATATTGTTCGCCAGCAACGCGCCGTCGCGCGACAACAGGCGGGTCTGCGCCGCGCTTTTCAACATCGGCGCGCGCCACGCGTAGAGCGCCAGCGAACCACCGACCACGAGTACGAGAAAGCCGAGTATGAATACGCCGCGTTCCGGGTCGGTGGCAAAGGCGTGCACCGAGGTCAGCACACCGGAGCGTACCAGGAAGGTGCCCAGCAGGCTCAGCGAAAAGGCGAATATCGCCAGCAGCGCGGTCCACGCCTTGAACGTACCTCGCTTCTCGGTAATCGCAAGCGAGTGCATTAACGCGGTCCCGACCAGCCACGGCATGAACGACGCGTTTTCCACCGGATCCCAGAACCACCAGCCGCCCCAGCCGAGTTCGTAGTAGGCCCACCAGCTGCCGAGTGCGATCCCGAGGGTGAGAAACAGCCAGGCGACGTTGGTCCAGGGTCGAGACCAGCGTGCCCAGGCGGCATCGACCTGGCCCGAAATCAGCGCCGCGATGGAAAACGCGAACGCGACCGCAAACCCGACATATCCGATGTAGAGCATCGGCGGGTGAATCGCCAGGCCGATGTCCTGCAGCAGTGGATTCAGGTCGCCGCCATCGAGCGCGGCGGGCAACAGCCGTTCGAAGGGGTTCGATGTAATAATGATGAACGACAGGAAACCGCAGCTGACAAATCCGAGCACCGCGAGCACCCGCGCACGCATGATTCGCGGCACGCTCGAGGTGAACAGCGCAACCGCACCGGTCCACACGGACAGCACCAGCGCCCACAGCAGCAGCGACCCCTCGTGTGCACCCCAGACGCCGGATATACGATAAATCAGCGGCAGTTCACTGTTCGAATTGCGCGCTACGTAAAGCACCGAGAAGTCGTTCTGCAAAAAGGCCCAGGTCAGGCACGCGTAGGACAGCGCGACAAACAGCAGTTGCGCCAACGCGGCCGGCACCGCAACCGCGACCCAGCGCTGCACGCCGAGGCTGGCCCCGGCCAACGGCACCAGCGCCTGCGTGATCGCGATACAGAGCGCGACGACCAGCGCGAATTGTCCAATTTCCGGAATCATTGCTGCTGATCCTGCTTCTGATGCATCCCGGCGAGTTCGGGGGGCATGTAGTTTTCATCGTGCTTGGCGAGCACCTCCTGGGCGACGAAATCACCACGCTCGTCGAGCCGGCCATTGGCGATTATCCCCTGCCCTTCGCGAAACAGGTCGGGCAGGATGCCGGTATAGCGCACCGTGACCTGACGCTCGTTATCGGTCAGGTCGAACTTGACCGTAAGACCATCGCCGGGACGACTGACGCTGCCCTCGACCACCATGCCGCCCATGCGAAACAGTTTGTCCTGCGGCGCCTTGCCCGCCATGACCTCGGCCGGGGTGAAGAAAAACATGATGTTCTCGTCCAGCGATTTAAGCAACAGACCGACGCCAACCGCAACGCCGGTTACCATCAGTGCGATCAGTACCAGTCTTTTTTTACGTGCCGGAGTCATTTGCCTTTTACCTCGTGCCGTCGTTTCAAACGGCGTAGTTCCTGTTGATGTTGTCGGCGCGGGAGATACCAGTTCAGCCACAGCACCAGCGCTACGATCGCATAGCTGGGCCAGACGAACATCGCGTATCCCCCCATTTGGAAAAATTCGGCCATCTAAAGTTCCTCGACCCACCTGCTATTGCGCTCACGCAGCAGCAATTCGACCCGGCAACGCTGAAACAACGCAAGCACATAATAAACCTGGAATGCCAGCGCCATGACCAGGATCGGAACGTACATGCTCGGCGGCATCGACGGCTTTTCGAACTTGGTCAGCGAGGCACCCTGGTGCAGCGAATGCCACCACTCCACCGAATAGTGGATAATCGGCACGTTTACCACGCCGACGATCGCGAGGATCGAGACCGCCCGCGCGGCGATACGCTTGTCATCGATTGCATTGTAGAGGCCGATCACGCCCAGATAAAGAAAAAGCAGTATCAGTTCCGACGTCAAACGCGCGTCCCAAACCCAGTAGGTGCCCCACATCGGTTTTCCCCACAGCGATCCGGTCACCAGCGCGAGGAAGGTGAAGCTCGCGCCGATCGGCGCGCTGCTGATCAACACGACCTCGGCCAGCTTCATCCGCCAGACGATAACCACCACGCCACAAAAGGCCATGGTCACGTAAATGAATAGCGACATCCAGGCCGAGGGCACGTGGACGAAGATGATCCGGTAACTCTCGCCCTGCTGGTAATCGGGTGGCGCGTTGATCAGGCCGCCGTACAAGCCGGCCGCCAGCAGTATCAGGAAAGCCCCCGTCAACCACGGCAGCCACTTGCCCGCGATACGGTAAAAATGCGGGGGCGAACCCAGTTTGTGGAACCACAGAAACATATCTATCCTGTTAGCTGGCCGACATTCTCAACGCCGCCGCCGTCGCCCAGGGCGAGAGCGAGATCGACAGAAATAAAAAAGCCAGCAACATATAGATCTGCGCGGAAATGTCAAACCCCATCGCCGCATTTTCGGTTGCGCTGGCGGCGAATATCAATACCGGCACGTACAGGGGCAACACCAGCAGCGACAGGATGATGCCCCCTTTGCGCAATCCCACGGTCAGCGCAACGCCGATTGCCCCGATCAGACTCAGGCTGGGGGTTCCGAGCAAAATAGTCAACAGCAGGGTCGGTTGCGCTTCGCCCGGCAGGCCGAGCATTTCCGCAAGCACCGGCGCGACCACGAGCAGCGGCAGGCCGGTTACGAGCCAGTGTGCGCAGACCTTGGCCAGCACCAGCACCGCAACGGGGTGCGCGCTCAACAGGATCTGCTCCAGAGAGCCGTCGGCGAAATCGGAGCGAAAAATGCTGTCCAGCGACAGCATCGCCGCCAGCAGCGCCGCCACCCAGACGATGCCCGGCGCAATACGCGCGAGCAATTCGGGCTGCGCCCCGAGGGCCAGCGGAAACATCGAAATCACGAGCACGAAAAACAGCAGCGGCATCACGTACTCGGCACGATTGCGCAATGCCAGCAACAGGTCGCGGCGCAACAGGAAGACAAAGGCCTGCACCAGGGACAATCGGCCGGTCACGCGACCGCTCCGAGTCCGAGCCGAATCAGTTGCACCGCCGGCAGCACGATCTCGTGGTGCGAGGTCATGACGATAATGCCGTCGCGCCGCAACTGCTGCTCGAACAGGCCCGAAAACAGCGCCATGCTGTCCCGGTCCAGCGAGGTAAAGGGCTCGTCCAGCACCCACAGCATCGATTCGGTCGCCAGCAGCCGCGCCAGCGCGAGGCGTCGCTTCTGCCCGGCCGACAGGCTGCCGGCCTCGCTGTCGCCGTAGCGGAATAACTGGACCTGGTCGAGCACGTCATCGAGGTCGCGGTCCGATGGAATCCCCATGGCTCGTGCGAGGCGAAGATTTTCGAGGCAGGACAGTTCGGCCTTGACGCCATCGTGATGGCCCACGTAGCTGACCTGCTCGTAATAGTCTCCCGCAAGCCGGTCGATGGGCTCTCCGCGCCACAGAATCTCACCGTGATCCGCCAGCCTGAGCCCGGTCAGGATTCGCAGCAGGCTGGTTTTTCCGCAGCCATTGGGACCCTCCACCACGAGCATCTGCCCGGGGGACAGCGCGATATCGAGATTGACGAACAATTCGCGATCATTGCGGATACAGCCGAGGTTGCGGGTTTGGAGTAAAGCCGATGTGGACATGCAGGCGTGGCGAATTGAGGTGACCGAAGGTTAGCCCTGCGCCGGTTGCCGATCAACCCATTTTTTTGATATACATCAGGCCGCGCGGCATTAATGCAGCGTATGTTCAATGCAAAGCCGCGAGGAGAAAACCGCCATGAGCAACAAAGAACACCTGATCGAGCAGCACGTTCGCGAATATGAGTCCCGCCTCAGGCATATTGACGAGCTTTACCAACGCGCACACGAGGTTACCGAGCACCTCAAATCGGATGACTCAACCCGAAGCGAGCTCAAGCAGCTCGGAAAGCAGCGCGATCAGCTCGAGGAGCAGACCGAAAAGGTCAAGGAGTTGTCGCTCGACGAATTACAGCACCAGATCGAACTCAAAGCGGGACCCATGGCGATCTGGGATGTTCTCGCGCGCAAGCTGGAAGAGTTTGTCGAGCGCCACGAGTGACGCATCGGTTTTTGCCCGTATCTCACCGTCGCTGACCGCCCGCCGGGGCACTGATGCCCGGTCATGCCATCATGTTACCTGCGGCGAGGTGCGGCTGCGCTTCTCCGCCTCGACGAATACCCGCTTGATCTGCGGATAGCTTTGTTTGATCGCGAAATCGATTGTGGCGATTTCGCGCTCCATTTCATCGGCGGTGAGCTCGTTTTTGAAATCGACGCTGATGTTGGCAAGGATGAAATCCGGCCCCATGTGCATGGTCAGCACTTCGTTGACGTGATTGACATTAAGCTTGGCAGCGATAATTTCGCGCACCCCTCGCACCACCGACCGGTTCGCGCTTTCCCCGATCAGCAATCCCTTGGTTTCGTAGGCCAGCCAGATCGCGGTGCCGAAAAGGATTAGCCCGATCGTTACCGACGCGATGCCGTCGAATACCAGTATACCGGTCGCCTGGGTCAGCCAGATACCGACAAACGCGACCACGAGCCCGAGCATCGCGGCGCTGTCTTCGAACAGGACGACGAAAATCGTCGGATCCTTGGCGCGCTGGATCGCCTCGAGGAAACCCCATTGCCCCCTGACCCGGTTGAATTCGCGAAACGCAAAATACCAGGCGACGGCTTCGAAAATAATCGCCAGGCCGAGCACGATGTAGTTGATTGTCGGATTGTTGATGGGTTGCGGGTAGCGAATATGGAGAATGCCCTCGTAGATGGATATCCCGCCGCCGAGGGCGAAAATCAGGATCGAGACAACGAAGCACCAGAAGTAGATTTCCTTGCCGTATCCGTAAGGAAAATTTTCATCCGGCGGCTTTGCCGCGCGTTTCAGGCCGTAGAGCAACAGGACCTGGTTGCCGGTGTCCACGAGAGAGTGGATGCCTTCCGACAGCATCGCCGAACTGCCGGTGATCGTCGCGGCAATGAACTTGGTCACCGCGATCAGCGCGTTGCCGATCAACGCCGCGATGATCACCTTCTTCGAACCCGATGCCATTAGATTTTCCCCGATATCGGGCTCAATATAGCCGAAACCCGGGGCCGCTTCGAGTGGTTTCCTAGCCTCGCAGGTACTCGTTTTTCGGATCGAATAAAGGCTGGGTATACAGGCGCGCCGGAATCAATTCACCGAGAATCTCGATTTCGACCTGGCGATTCTCCTCAATCAGCTCGATCGGCAGAAAACCGTATGCGATGCTTTTGCCGGCAAAATGCGAGTACCCTCCCGAGGTCACGTAGCCGACGACTTCTCCGGCGTGCCAGATCGGTTCCCAGGCTACCGCGTCAGCGTCCTGGGCATCCACTTCAAAGGTACAGAGCCGGCGCGACACCCCTTCCTCGCGCTGCGCGAGCACGGCGGCCTTGCCGATGAAATCGGTCGGCTTGTCGTAATCGATGAATCGGTCCAGCCCGGTTTCGAGCGGCGTGTAATCGGGTTTGTATTCGCGCATCCAGGAACCGAATGACTTGTCCAGGCGCAGGCTCATCATCGCGCGCATGCCGAACGGCCGCAGGCCCAGGTCCGCGCCGGCCTCGCTGAGAATCCGGTAAAGCGCGACCTGGTGACGCCAGGGCACGTAGATCTCGTAACCACGATCCCCGGTGTAACTGACGCGCTGTACGATCGCGTGACACTGGCCGACATCGATCTCGCGCACCGACAGGAACGGCATGGCCGCGGTCGAGACATCGGCGCGGGTAACCCGCGCAAGCAATTCCTGCGCTCTCGGCCCGGCGATCTGGAAACCGATTCGGCTCCGGGACACGTTTTCGACGCGCACGCCCGATACCGGCAGGTGCCGTTCGAACCAGCGCAGGTGGTAAGCCTGAGCCCCGTACGACGCGGTCACCTGAAAGCGCTCGGAGGCGATACGCGCGATGGAAAAATCACCGATGATCCGGCCTTTCGGACTTAGCATCGGGTTCAGGCTGAGACGACCCACGGCGGGCAGACGACCTGCCATGACAAAATCGAGCCAATCCGCCGCGGCGGGACCGGATACCTCGTACTTGCCGAAGTTGTGCACCTCGTTGATTCCGACCGCCTCGCGCACCGCACGCACTTCCTCGCCCACCGGCGCGAACGCATTGGAGCGGCGAAAACTAGGGATTTCATAGGGCGATTCACCCGCGGGCGCGAAGTAATTGACATGTTCCATACCATACATGGTGCCAAACACGGCATTCTGCGCGTGCCACAGAGCGTAGGCCGGCGTCGTGTCGAGCGGACGCGCGGCCGGCAATTCCTCGTTCGGATAGGAGACGCTAAAGCGACGCTGGTAATTTTCGCGGACCTTCAGTCGCGTATAGGACGGCGTGCAGTAATCGCCGAAACGGGCGACGTCCATCGCGAACACGTCTCGCGAAGGCTCGCCTTCGATCAGCCACTCCGCCAGCGTCAGGCCGACGCCGCCACCCTGGCTGAAGCCGGCCATGACCGCGCAGGCCGACCAGTAATTCCTTAACCCAGGTACCGGCCCGACCAGCGGATTGCCGTCCGGGGCAAAGGTAAACGGTCCGTTGATAACGGTCTTGATCCCCGCGTCTGCGAGCACCGGGTAGCGCCTGAAGGCGAACTCCATCGAGTCGCTGATTCGATCGAGATTGTCTTCGAGCAATTCGTGGCCGAAATCCCAGCGCGTGCCATCCACCGCCCAGGGTACGCAGTCCTGTTCATAGAAACCGATCACGAGTCCCCGCCCCTCCTGGCGCAGGTAACTTTCGCCGCCCGGGTCCATGACATGGGGCAGTTCCCCGTCGCGCTCGAATACTTCGGGGATATCGGCGGTGGCGAAATACTGGTGTTCCATCGGGTGCAGCGGCAGGTATACCCCGGCCATCGCAGCAACCTCGCGCGCCCACAGGCCGGCCGCGTTGACCAGCTGCTCGGCCACCACCGTGCCCTGCTCGGTGACCACGTCCCAGCCGCCATCGGCCCGCGGGTTGGTTTCGAGCACGCGGTTACGCAACACGATCTCGGCGCCCTGCATCTGCGCGGCTTTGGCATAGGCCTGGGTCGTGCCGGATGGGTCGAGATGGCCGTCGAGCGGGTCGTAGAGCGCACCGAGCACGCCATCGGTATTGGTGATCGGACTGAGCTCGCGGATCTCCTGCGGGGTAATGAGCTCGGTATCGAGTCCCATGTGGCGATGCATCGCCCGTGCCGACTTGAGGAAATCGAGCCGCTCCGGTGATTCGGCCAGGGTGATCCCGCCGACATGGTGCAGGCTGCAGGACTGGCCGGTGATTTCCTCGAGTTCGCGGTAGAGTCGTATCGTATAACCCTGCAACGCCGCCATGTTGGTATCGGCGTTCAGCGTATGAAAACCGCCGGCCGCGTGCCAGGTCGATCCCGAGGTCAGCTCGGAGCGCTCGATTAGCACCACATCGCGCATGCCCAGCCTGGTGAGATGGTAAATGACGCTGCAGCCGACGACGCCGCCGCCGATTACGACAACCTGTGCATGAGCTTTCATCCGTTACCCCAATACCGAAAAACTGCTGTCCTGGTTGACTTCGCGCAGGCGCGAGTAAAAACCGCTGGAAAACCTGTGATCGATATGTTTCAGGTGAAAATCGATCGGCTCGGCGTCCTGGTCGTTACCATCCTCGGTGGCCTCGATGATGTCAGCCATCAGCTCTCCGGCGATCGGTGCGTTCTTGAACTGGTTGCCGCTGGTGCCGATCGCGAGGTAAAACCCGGGCAGATCCGAAGCGTCGTAAATCGGGATCCAGTCGTCGCTGACGTCGTACAGGTCGACCACCCCGCGCATCCGGCCCGGCACGCCGAGCGCCGGTACGCGCTGACACACGCGCAGAACCTGGGCGGTCCACTGCTCGGTGAACTCGCGATTGTAATCGTCCGGGTCGACCCACTCGTGCGGATCGCAGGGCGGATCTTCGCTGCCGATCAGCAGGCTGTCGCCCTGCTCCGGTCGGGTATAGACGCCAATATCGCTGTCCGACGTGACGCAGGCGGTTTCCTTGCGGTAGCCCTCGGGCAACGGCACGTGCGCGACTTCCTGGCGCAGCGCGCGAGTCCTGACTTTCATCGAACGCTCGACGTCGGCCATCCGGTTTATTTTCGACGAGTGCGGGCCGGCCGCGTTCAATACCACAGGCGAGTCGATCCGCTCGCCACCGGCAAGCGCCACGCCGGCTACCCTGCCGCCGTCGCGGCGTATCTCGATTACCTCGGCGTTGTAGCGGAAGTCCCCGCCGACCTTTTCCGCGGCGCGCATGATGTTATGCGTCGCGAGCTGCGGATCGGAGACATAGCCCGCCGCGTGAAACAGTACCGCACCCGGCAGCGACTGCTCGTTGGCAACGCCGAAGGCGGGATCGTCCGGGCGTTTGACCGGGTAAAACGACTCGGTATTCCACACCGGCAGCCTGGCGAGAATCTCGTCCGGTCCGAGCTCGCTGTAGGGTGATTTCAGTTGATCCATCAACGCCATGGTCGGCCGCAGGTAATCGTTCTGCTCGGTTTTCATCACCAGCGAACCCACGTTGTGATACTCGATCATACCGCGCTCGTCGATCTCCTCTCCACCGAGATAGTCAGCCCAGTTTTTCCAGTAAAAATGCGACTCGTAAGCCATCGCCGAGCCGTCCAGCGTCGAGTAATAGGGACGAATAATCGCGCAGGATCCGGAAGTCGAGCCGTAACCCGCGGCCGGCAGGCGATCGAGATTGAGCACCTTCCAGCCCTTGCGCCCGAGTGCAAGCGACGTCGCACAGCCGATAATGCCGGCGCCGATAATGATGGCATCATAGGTTTTAGTCATCGGTCCTGGTCTCCGGCGATATCATGTCAGGCCCCGCGCTCCCGTTCAAACTCGCTGCGACGGCGCGCCACGTAGTCTTCCAGCGCCGCGCGAATCGAAGCGTCGATTTCGGGTGGCCGATACTGTTGCAAGGTTTCGCGATAGATCCGGTTGGCCCGCTCGAAGGCAGTCTGTGCGCCCGTCTCGACCCAGGTCTCGTAATTGCTCCAGTCGGACACGAGCGGCGCGTAAAACGCGGTGGTGTAATTCGCCATCGTATGCGCGGTGGAGAAAAAATGACCGCCGTGCCCCGCCTCGCGAATCGCGTCCAGCGCGAGCGTATCGTCGTCGACGCGCAGCGGAGTCAGCGTCTCGCGCATCATTTGCAGCATGTCGATATCGATGATGAACTTCTCGAAGGACGCGCACAGCCCGCCCTCGAGCCAGCCCGCGGCATGCTTGATGATCTGCGCCTGTCCCATGACCGCGCCCCACAGGGACATTTGCGATTCCCAGGCGGCCTGTGCATCGACGCAGTTCGATGCATTGGTATTGGAGGAGCGAAACGGCAGGCGATAACGTCGCGCGAGCTGCCCGCTGGCCCAGGCCGCGCGGGTGTACTCGGGCGTGCCGAAAGCCGGCGATCCACTGCGCATGTCCGCGTTCGAGGTGAAACCGCCGTATACCATCGGCGCACCGGGATTGACGATTTGCGACAGCGCGATCACGCCGAGCGCTTCGGCGTTTTGCTGCGCCAGCGCACCGGCGAGGGTAATCGGACACATCGCGCCGGACAGCGTAAACGGCGTGACAATGGTGGGTTGACCATGCTCGGCCATCTCGATCAGGCCCTCGCTCATCGGGCCGTCGACGCGCAACGGGGAATTGGTGTTGACCACCGTAGTCACGCTGGGCTCCGACTTCATCGTCTCGAGATCGACACCTCGCGCGAGCGCGGCCATGGTGATACCGTCCAGCACGCGTCCCCCGCCGAGACAGTAAAGCGAAAACGCGCGATCCGTCAGCGTGTAAGCGGCCAGGCTTGCATCGAGATGGCGGGTATCGGGATGCAGGTCGATCGGTTCGACCGGGTAGCCGCTGAAAAAATCGATCACGTCGTAATGATGCCCGAGGCGCAGAAAATTGCAGTAGTCCTCGAAATTGCCGGTGCGTCGACCACCCTCGAGATCGGAACTGTTCGGCGCGCTGGCGACCGTCGTGAAGTTGATCGCATTACGTCCGATCAGACGGTTGCGCTCCGGGTTGGGCGCGTGCAGGGTGAACTCGGCCGGCACGGTTTCGATTAGCTGCATGACCCGTTCGCGTGGCAGGAATACCAGCTGCCGGTCCCAGTCCACGCGTGCGCCCGCCTGTTCGTAAAGCCCAAGCGCCTTCTCGCTCAGAATTTCGAGCCCGATCTCCTCGAGGATACGCATCGACGCGGCGTGGATTTCATCCAGTGCAGTGGCGTCGAGCGCATCGATCGGCGCGTACGGGTTGAACAGCTGCTCGGCCCAGGGCCGGGCCAGCTGCGATGCATCAGGCCTTGGTTTGCGGCCTCTTCTCCGGGTCATTGCGCCTCCGCTTAACGCCTGGCTGATAGTATTGGACGGGTATACAATTGTCTATTGGTCTGACCGCAAAACTACGGTCCATTATGAGCGCGCAGCGGTTTGTCGCCTGCGGCATGTATGCGTTCTGCGACGAACTCAGACAGGCCTGGCAGGCATTGTTCGACGGTTTTTACCAGGCGCTGCCCGAAATCGCGGCGGCGGCGCCCGGGATCGTGTTCGAAAGCGGCGACGAGATACTGCGTAAGCCGGGACTGCTGCTGGGGCAGACCTGCGGTTATCCGCTGGTAAGCCGACTGCATCGCTACGTCTACCCGGTTTGCGTGCCGGTATTCGATGTGCCCGGCACCGACAAAATCCTTTACTCGAGCCATTTCATCGTGCCGGCCGAGTCCGACCTGGTCACGCTATCGGACTGCCGCGGGTTGATCGTCGCGATCAACGCGACCGATTCCAACAGCGGGATGAACGTGCTGCGCCACGCGATCGCTGATCTCAGCCGCGGCGCGCCTTTTTTTGCGCGTGTCGATATCACCGGCGGTCACCTCCGCAGCGTCGAAGCGATCGCGCAAAACCGCGCCCAGCTGGCCGCGATCGACTGCGTCAGTTTCCAGCTTATCGCCGATCGTGAGCCGCAACTCGTCGAGCGCGTGCGCAGCATCGGTTACAGTGCACAAACCTGCGGCTTGCCGTTCGTGCTGCCGGGTAGCGAACGCGATGACGAACGCGCGAAAATCTGCACCGAAGCACTGCGTCATGCCTTGGCCGGGCTGGGCGACGGGCACCGGCAGCGCCTGCACCTTGAGCGATTCGAGCCGGTCGCGCTGGCCGATTACGGTAGGATCGGAGAGCTCGAGGCAGAAGCGATCGAGAAAGGTTACGCGGAGCTGAAATAGACATTGCTATTTCGCCGCCCTTGACTAAAATCCGCGCGTTCTCAACCCGACTGGCCGACAGTCGCTAACCCGGTTCAAAAACTTATTATGTGGAGAGATCTCAGCGCTTCGTGGGCGATTCTGCTCGGCATCGGCTTCATGATGCTAGCCAACGGCCTGCAGGGCACACTGCTCGGCGTGCGCGCAATGATCGAAGGCTTTTCGACCTTTACCACCGGTATCGTTATGTCGGGCTATTTCATCGGCGTCTTTATCGGCTCGTTCATCGCACCCATTCTGGTCAAGCGCGTTGGCCATATTCGCGTGTTCTCCGCGCTCGCGTCGCTGGCGTCGATCTCCATCCTGTTTCACGGTGTCTACATCAACCCGGTGATGTGGATGCTGATGCGCGTCGTCACCGGGATTAGTTTCGCCGGGTTCTACGTGGTCACCGAGAGCTGGCTCAACGATCGCGCGAGTAACGAGACCCGCGGCAAGGTATTGTCGATCTACATGGTCATCGTAACCATCGGCATGGGCGCCGGACAGTTCCTGCTGAACGTTGCGCAACCCGAGAAAATCGACCTGTTCATCCTGATATCGATCATCATTTCGTTCGGCCTGATCCCAATCCTGTTGACCGCCAAGCCGGCGCCCGATTTCGAAACCTCGTCGAAGATGTCGATGATCGATCTGTATCGCGCGTCGCCGCTGGCGGTGATCGGCAACTGCCTGACCGGTATGGCGCACGGCACGATCTTCGGCCTCGGTGCAATTTACGCGCGCGCGGTGCTGGTCGATATCAAGCTGATCGCCTGGTTCATGGCCTGCTTCCTGATCGGCAGCCTGGTATCGCAATGGCCGGTCGGCTACTTTTCCGATCGCATCGGTCGACGTACCATCATGGCCGGGCTATCGCTGGTTTCGATCGTCTGCTGTTTTCTCGCGGTCGTCACGCCCAAGGACAGCCTGCTGTTCTACCTGATAATCGTCGTGCTCGGCGGCGCGGCGATGCCGATGTATTCGATCTGCGTCGCCTACGCCAACGACCGCCTCGAGCCGCACCAGATCGTCGGCGCGAGCGGCAGCCTGGTCATGGTATCCGGCATCGGGCTGATGACCGGCCCGATCGTAATCGCGTTTTTCATGGATTTGTTCGACGTGGTGTTTTACTTCTGGGGCATCGCCTCGGTGTTCGGCGTTATCCTGCTGGTGACGCTGCTGCGGATGAACCTGCGCAAGGGCATCAAGCCATCCAAGCAATCGCATCTCGTGGCCGGCCCGATCGGCACCCCGATCGCCGAGTACACGGCCGCGTCGTCGCTCGAGTACGCCGAAGCCGTGGCCCGCCACGAGGTCGAGCAGCTCGACCAGCGCGAGGACATCACCGAGCGTCGGCTGTAACCGATCCCGCGGAACCTTCGGTCGGTAACGGTTTGGTTGGACCGAGGTTACAGACGCCAGCGCAGATCGACGAGGAACTGGTCCTCGTCGCCGACGCCATCCCCGCGCTTCTTGAGCGGATGCCCCCAGACCAGGCTGCCGCTGAAGTTCGCGTCGCTCAAGCTTAGCCCGATACCGGCGCCGTAGATCTCGCCGCAGACATCGGGGTTATCCGCTTCGCATTTGACTTCGCCGTAATCGAGACCGAACGAGACCGAGATCGCCTTGACCAGCGGGTTCCGGCCGAACGGCAGGGCCTGGGAGCGCAACTGCCGGGTCAACTCGAGGCGCAGGTACCAGGCATTGCTGCCGCTCAGTGCAGACGAGTAGCCGCGCACCGTGTACGGGCTGCCGAGACTCAACTGGTCCGCCGCAAACAGCAGGTCATCGCTGTAATGCAGCAAAACCGAGGCCCCGGCTTGCCAGTCTGAATTGCCGAGCGGGATCAGCAATCGGCTGTCGATGATAAATTTCTCGAACTGCAGACGCGCCTCGTTTTCGGATCCATCCTGCAGGGTGAAATAATCGTCGTCACGCGCACCGTAGGAATCCAGCCCCTGGTGCAGGCGGTAACGCGTTGCGACCTGGCCCCAGGGCGCAAGATGCAGGTGGCTCAACTCCAGCTGCAGCTGGGTCGTGCGATAACTCGATACGTCGATGAGCTGCCCAGCAAAAAAGTTTCTCGCATCCTTTACCTCGAGCGCAAGTGACAGGCTCCACCGGTTCGACTGGTCGCGCCACAGCGGTCGGCTGACGCGCAATCGATCGGCAACCGAGTCCCCGGTCGACAGGAAACTCTCGTTAATGCCCTGCACCCGCTGTTCGAATTCGACATCGCTGCGGCTGAGTTCGAAGAGGTAACTTCCCAGCGGAAAGCTGTAGCTCAGCTCGCGGCTGCGATTGCTCTGGAAACTGCGCTGCAGTTCGCCGCTGTTCGCCCGAAACGAAACGATGTCATTGATATCTAAAGGATTATCCAGGCTTGCAAACAGGCTGAGCTGCGCGTCCAGATCGGTTTGCGCGTTGACGCCGAGCTCGATCGTGGACGGGTCGCCGATTGTCGTACCGATCGCGATTACGCTGCCGCCCTGGGTGGCGCCCGGCCTGACCTCGAAATCCGCCCGGACCGACGCGGGTCGTTCGATGACCTCGAGCGCACTCTCCAGATCGCGCAGGTTTAGTATTTCACCCCGCCCGTAAAAAGCGGTCGCATAGCGCGTATCAGGTGCACCGCTATCGGCATCGATCACCGCTTCGACGAAGCCGACGACGACGCGAATGTCGACCTGGCCGTCACTGACGTCCTGCTCCAGCAGGTAAGGCCGGGTGGTAACGTAACCCTGGTCGATGTAGAAGCCGGATATGCGACTCAACAGCTGCTGCAGCAGGTCACCGTCGATACAGGCGCCGCGCAGGTCCTCTACCAGAGCGACGGCCCGCTGCCCCGCCAGTGGACGGCTTTCCTCGATGTCGACGCGCTCGAGCGGGATACAGGCTTGCGCGTCAAAGCAATAGAAGAGAGGCAGCAGCCACGCACCGAACCTAGAACCAGATCGACGCAAAAGCACGAATAACCTCGGCGTCGAACGAATACAGCGGCTCCTCGCCCACCGGCCCCGACTTGGTCAGGTCGGTAAAGTTATCGTAATCGAACTGGATGAAATCCAGGTTCAAGGCCAGGCTGCCGCGCTCTATCGCGGTCCAGGCGGCACCGAATTCCCAGCTTACGCCAAAACCCAGGGTGGTGCTGGAGAACTTGCTCAATTCCTTGTCGCGAGCGAGGAAATTTTGCGCGTCCTGGAACGGAAAAAGATCGCTGTAGAATTCGGCGTCGCTTTGTGCGTAGAGACGCAGGCTGGCTTCGAAGATCCAGCTGTCGCCGTAGGGCAAGGTGTAGCCCAGCTCGATCGTGTTGGCGTCGATCCCCCAGCTGTCGCTGAAGACCCGATAGCCGCCGTGCAGCGCGGCGCGCTGCTCGAGAAAATAATTGGCGCGCAGCGCGACCGCGTTGCTGGTGCGCGTGCCGGGGTAGATCTCCTGCTGAAAACTGTAACCAAGCGGACTGCCACTGTCGCGGTAGCGCACCGAGCGGTACGGGTTGTTCAGGTATCCCTCGTCGGTAATCGTTTCCAGCGACAGCGCCATGAGCAGGTTGCGCGTCAGGATTTGCGACAGCGAGATCCGGTAACTGCGTACCTTGGACTCCTCTTCGAAACTGTCGTTGCCGTTCTGGCCGACCAGGTTGTCGCCGAGGGCGAAGCCCATCGATACCGTGGTCAAATCACCGAACATGTCCTGCGATATGCCGAGACTCAGGGTTTTCGCCTCGTAATCGCTCTCCACGCTGCGCGTATACCCCATGCTCATCGTGGTCTTTTGCCGCAAAAAGTCGACACTGATCGTGTCTTCTTCGCGTTTTTCGGTGTATTCGCTGGCGCTGACCAAAACGTCGATCGATGCGCTGGTGACGTTGTCGACGTAGCGATTCAACCCCACCGACACGCTCTCGCCGAAGTTTTTGCGCACCAGCACCGATGGGCCGTCGATCTTGGCGCCACCACCGTCATAACTGTGGTAAAGAAAGTCGCCGCGTTCCTCGGGCAATACCGCCGCGCGCGCGAGGTTGCACATCAGCAACAGGAATACGAACCAATACCGCATCGTCAGCTACCGTCCGGTCCTATCGCCGGGCCCGGATGGTGTTAATTACAGCCACAGCCCCCGCCGCTGACCACGCCTGCGCCGCGGGCGCCTTCACGTGAATCGTAAACATGGTGCAGGTAATTCGCCGATATCGGATCGCGCGCGAAGCGCATGATCGGGTCGGCCAGGTTGGCACGTTCGTAGGGCTTGATCCAGGGTTCGCTGGCACAGCCACCGAGCAGGAGCGCCCCGAGCAATAACAATTTAGTGGTTTGCCTCGACATGGGTTTACTCGCGCACCAGTTGCTTGACCATATTACGATACTTTTTTTCGTCGCCCGGCTTGTAACCGCGGTGCAGGTAGCGCATGTTGCCGTCGCGATCGACCACGACCGTGGTTGGCATCGCGATCACATCATACAGCTTGCTGACCTTGTTTTGATTATCCAGCAGCACCGGGAAATCGACCGGAAAGTTTTTCAGAAACCCGCGCGCGTTTTTTTCCTGCTCTTCGACATTCACTCCGAGCACGGTAAATCCGAGCGGTTCGTACTTGCTGTGCAGTTGGTTCAACAGCGGCATCTCTTCGCGGCAGGGCCCGCACCAGGATGCCCAGAAATTGATCAGCACCACGTTGCCGCGCATTTCGCTGAGCTTGAGATTCTTGCCGTCGAGCGACTTCAGCGTGAAATTCGGCGCCGGTCCCGATACCGAGGCTGCGCTGCCCGCCGACGTGCCGCCGAGTGCGATACATGCCGGTAGCAGCAGGTTGCAGACAATTGTTTTAATCAGGCTGTTCATTTTGTTTCTCCTTAAAAATACAGGTTGAGTCCCGCCGTAAATTCGAGGTTATTGTTCGTTTCCGTATCGCCGAAAATGTCCAGTTCGAAAATCAGGTTACGCATTTCGACGTCGAAACTGAAACCATCCGCATAAAGGGTTCGAAATCCGAAAGCGTAGGCGATGGTAAACCGGTCATCGCCGGCAAAGTCGGTATTGCCGACTCCCGCGGACAGATAAAACACGGTATTTAATGTAGTCGAATCGGTGATAAATGCTTCCCCCGGGAGCAGGTTGAATCCGAGCGCGATCAGGTAATATTCGACTTCCCTTTCCTCGTCCGAGAGCAACGGCGCGCCGCCGCTTAGCCTCTCGAAACTGGTTTCGCCGGAGTCGCTGAGCCCGTAGGAAGCCTGCACGAAAAAGTCTTCGGTGACATGGTAACCGAGCCGGATACCCGCCACGGCGTTGGTGTCGAAGTCATCCAGCGACAGGTAACCGGCGTAGGCGGCAAACTCGAAATCATCGGAATCGATCAAAGACTCGTCGAATTCGATGCGTTCGATCTGCGGTTCGATCAGGCTGGTTTCATCCGGATCCTCGGGCTCGCTGCTTTGTGCCGCGAGTTGCGACACCGGCAGGATTGCGAGGGCCAGTCCTGTCGCTAGAAAAAAACTGCGAATCCGAATTTCCACTCTTTCACTTCCTCGTTATCGTTGGTGGTGCTGGTGGTTGAAAAAATCACGTACTCGTTGGCCTCAAAGCGCAACAGGAAACTCCGACTGACGTAGCGTTGCACGCCCAGCCCGAACTGGGCCAAGGTATTTTTTTCAGCGCTGGACACGACCAGGGTCGAACTCGGATTGACGTTGATCCGGCCAAGGCCCAGCGTCAGATACGGAGAATACTTCAGATCGGGTAACGGCTGCATTATCAGGTTGGTCTTCCAGAACTTGCTGCTCGATACCTCGCCAATCGACTGCCCCAGGTGACCCTCCAGGGCCAGGTTTTCGGTGAACGAATAGGCGGTAAAAATGGTGAACACCGGTGCCGATTCGAACTCGCCCCCGGTTACACCGAGCGTCCACTTGCGCCGGGTAAAATCCTCCAGGGTATACTCGTTCAATTGAAATGGTTCGCCGTCGGGCAACAGAGTTTGCTGCATTTGCGCGCGACTGACCCAGCCAACGATGCCCGCCCCGGTTTCGATCTTGAACCAGTCGGTCTTGCGCCGCAGAATCCTGACCGTCTCGCCGCGATCGACGACGTGGAATATCGGGTAAGCGGCGGCTGCCCCGGTGTGTAATTCGACAAACGGGTCCGCTATCTTGACCACGACCCGGTCGTACTCACCCGGTTCCAGCCACTCGCGTGTTTCCACCGCGTCCGCTTCCTCGGCCTGCGACGGCTTGAACGCGACGATCATCAACAGGAAGAAACCGGACAAGAGCATCCCCGTAACACGTTTCAAATTTTTAATTCCTAGTTTTGCGGTGCGTCGATATGAAACGGGTTGTTAAAGTTTTGCGCACCGATATCCAGCCATTCACTGATCATTTTCAGTTCCACTCCACTGAGCATAGTCGAATGATCAACATAATTCGGGTCGGTGACAAGCGTTAGCGCGCGGCCTGCGTCGAGTTCGGTCTCGGTCAGTTTTTCGATGAAATAGCTGGCGCGCGCGCCATTGACGGACATAGTCGGGTTGACCACGGCGTTAGGGTCGTCGACAAACACGAATACCGGATTGCCCATCCCATCGAGTACGGGGTTACCGTTGCCATCGAGCAGCGGCACCTGGATCTGGATATTGACCAGCATACCGCCGCCGTCGAGCTCTTCGCCCTGGTCGTTGAAAAACAGCTCACGATATGACTTCAGATGGTCGGCATTCTGGTCCGAGGTACCGTCGGTCAAATCCAGCTGCGCGTCGGCGACGCGGTCGTTGCCCATCGCATCGGTGGTCGTGTGGCACTCGATACAGGTAACCCCGGCACCGCGATTGACCTGCCAGATCGGGTGAATATGTTCCTCGTAATTGATCGTGATCCGGCAGTTGAATTGCCACGGCGAGCAAAACGCGTTGGTCGGCGGGGTCAGGCCGAGCGGCACCAGGTCGGCGTAGCTATAGTCATAAGGTGGGTTGATCGGTCCCAGCATCGGATCGGTCCAGTAATCCACGTAAACGAGGTCCGGGCTGAGTTGCGGTTCGAGCAAAGGGGGTACGCGCAGGAAGCGAACCTCGGCCATGGTTTGTCCCATTTCACCCCAATAGGGATCCGGTGACATTGATCCCTCGATCAGCGTATTCTGAAACACCAGCCCGAATCCGGTATCCTGCAACCCTGCATTGATCGACGGCGCCTGCGCATCGCTGCGGCCGTGCACCTCGGGCGGCGCGCCGCCATTACCCAGATCGTGGCAGCCGGTGCAGTTGAGCGTGTCGCCGGGCTGCACCTGCAACCAGTTCAAATGTCTTGGCCCGATGCGTCGTCCTTCCGCGTCGAGTATCTCCAGCGCCAGCGGCACGTTGGCCGGCACCTTGACCTTGACCGAGCCATCCGGCTCGACCGGGGCGTAGCCGAGAATTTCGCGCATGCCGCGAATTCGCTGCGGCCCGAACGCGTCGTTATCGAGATCCGGCGGATTGAGCAGGGTTTGATCGTCGGGATCCGGAATCCCGACCGCGCGGGTGAAACGCACGAACCGCGCCGGGCGCTGGTCGGCCGTTACCGCCAGCGGATCGGCGAAATCGGAGACCGAGGTGATACCGCCCAGCGGCGTGCACTGGTTGAAATAACAGCCGTTGAAGGTCGGATCGGCCACGTCGTAGACGCTGCGTATATTGATTGCGCCAACGGTGGCGGTTTGCCAGCCGCTGTCGAGCTCGCCCGGGCCCTTGTCGAATATGATCGCGGGCAGCGGTTCGGCCTGTATCGTGATGACCTCGGTGATAACGGTATCGGCCTCGGCCAGCACGATCGGTTTTTCCGTATTCTCAGTGCGATCGTACAACCAGATGGCATAAGCGGGTGAAACTTCCTGCGCGCCGGGTTCGTTTTCGTTTCCTGCACAGGCGCGGATTTCGCCGCCAATCGACAGCTGGCAAACCGACTTGCTGACCAGCATGCGGCTGGATCCGTCGCGCAGCGGAAACGCGGAACTGTAGCGCCCGTCCGATGAAATCGACC
>JBFGQE010000009.1:0-22753 GCA_041564355.1 Gammaproteobacteria bacterium
CGTTGTAGATGACGTAGGACAGCAGCAGGTAATCGACGTGGCTGCGATGGCAGGGCACGTAGACCAGCTGGTGGGTCAGTGCGATCTCGCGCACGGTTTCCGCGTTGTACACGCTGATACCGTCGTAGTAGCGATTCCAGAAGGCGCGCAACAGGCGCAGCATCAGTTCGATCGTCATCTGCGTGCAGTCAGCAAAGATTTCACGACAATAGCGACGTGCTCGCGTGTAACGGCCGAAGGTGCTGTCAGCCTTTTCCGAGATCAGCTCCTGCACCGCCTGGTCTTCGATAACGAGTGCCGAAATTTGCGCATGCGTGCCAATCTGGGGGCCGAAGGTCGCTTCGCGCTGCTGGCTCAGGATGGCGGTCAGGTATTGCTGTACCGCGGACTCTTCGGCGCCGGTCTGGGCCACGATCTGGCGCAAATCCATCGCCTGCGAAAATATCAGGCGCGTGTTGCGCCCCTGTATCAGCAGGGTAAAAAATCTGCGGGTACGACCGGCCAGCGCCCAGGTGTCGGCAAACAGTACCTGCAGCCAGCTTTTCTGCCGTGCCAGGGGCCGGCCCCAGAAGACCGACACCGGCACGACCTGCACGTCGAGCGATTCGTCCTGCGCAATCGCCTGGAGAAAGCTATCGAGCATTTGCGAGCGCTTGCGCCGCCGTTTGACCCAGTCGGTTAGCGGACTGCGTGACGCGACGCTGTATACCGAGTGGTAGCGCGACAGCGCCGCGGCGGGGTAACGGCTCAACGGGTCCGGCAATCGGTGCCGTCGACAAATTCCGCTCAGCACGAGCAAATCGCTGACGCCGCGGTCGGCCAGCACGTAAAGTGTCGGCCGCCTCGGGTCCATCACCTGGCGCGGCTCGCTGTCCGGAAAAACCTCTACGCGGACCCAGAGAAACAATAGCCAGCGGAGAAATCGAGTAAACTCTTTGCGCAATGTAAACCTGTAGCCCGGGTACCAGTCACAGGATGATAACCCTTGCGAGGAAATCTGTATGAAAAAAATAAAATTCGAGTTCACCAACGCGGCGGGTGAAAACCTGGCGGGCCTGCTCGAATTGCCCGAATCGGGAGAGGGCATACTCGCCTACGCGCTATTCGCGCACTGCTTTACCTGCGGCAAGGATATCGCTGCCGCTTCCCGCATCAGTCGCGCGCTGGCAGCGCGAGGAATCGCGGTGCTGCGCTTCGATTTTACCGGGCTGGGCAACAGCGACGGGGATTTCGCGAACAGTAATTTCTCCTCGAACGTCGACGATTTGCTGTATGCGGCCCGGGCGCTGGAGGGGAAATTCGCCGCGCCGGCCATTTTGATCGGTCACAGTCTCGGCGGCGCGGCGGTGCTCGCCGCGGCGGCCAGGCTGGATTCGGTCAGGGCCGTGGTGACGATTGGCGCGCCGGCCACGGCCGACCATGTCGCGCACCTGTTCGCGGACAGCGCGGCGGAAATTCGCCGCGAAGGAGAAGCCTTGGTTGCGCTGGGCGGGCGCAATTTCTCGGTTAAAAAGCAATTTCTGGACGATATCGAGAACCATGCATCGACCGCGCAGATTGCGCGGCTCGACAAGGCGTTGCTGGTGTTTCATTCCCCGCTGGACACGATCGTCTCGATCGACGAGGCGGCGCGGATATATCAGGCCGCGAGGCATCCGAAAAGCTTTATCTCGCTCGACCGGGCCGAGCACTTGTTGAGCAAGGCCGCCGACTCCGAATACGTGGCGACGATTATTGCTTCCTGGGTCGGTCGCTATCTCGATCTGCCCCGCGACGAGGAAAATTCAGTTGCGCCGGACCTGGCCGACGGCGAGGTCCTGGTTACCGAGTTGAACCAGCAGTTCCTGCGCGGCCTGTACAGCCAGGGGCATTACCTGCGAGCCGATGAGCCGGAAAAGTACGGCGGCTCGAACCTCGGGCCCACGCCCTACGATTTGCTGCTCATGGCGCTCGGCGCCTGTACCTCGATGACCTTGCGCATGTACGCCAATCGCAAGAAGCTGCCGCTCGAGAATCTCGACGTGCGTCTCGTGCACGAGCGCGTGCACGCGCAGGATTGTATCGATTGTAACCAGCGCATCGAGAGAATAACGCGGCGCATCAAACTCGTTGGCGCTCTTGACGACGCTCAGCGGCAGAAGTTACTCGAGATCGCGGATAAGTGTCCGGTACACCGCACGCTGGAAAGCGACCCGCGGATAATTACCGAACTCGTCGACTGAACGTCGTTAGAATGGCCGGGACAAGCGGGCGCCGAAGCTGATATCCGGTGCGGATCCGACCTGTATGTCTTCGGAGAAGAACAGGTCGAGACGCTGCTTGCCAAACGCTCTGTCGATGCCGAGGCCAAGCTGCATCTGCAGCGAATCGCGAAACGCCTTGAGGTCGCTGTCGTCGAACCAGGCGGAATGCAGGTCGAATTGCAGCGTCGCGACGAGTCGCTCGTGAAATCGATAGTCGACTCCCAGCTGTACGACCCAGACCCGCTCCGCAAGCAAGTCTGCGAGCGCGCCGTCATCGCCGGGAAAGCCGATTCCGAGCAGGCCGTATAGCTGGGTGTTTTCATCGAGTATGACTTCGCGTTGCAGCCAGATCCCCCAGTCGATCGATTCGTTGCCGCTGAAATCCTCCTCGGCGCCGCTGGGTAACTCGATGCCGAGAAAATACCCGGTCTCCCCGGGGGGATGGTAGCCGAGCGTCAGCGAAACATCGGCCAGGCCGTCGCTGGCATCTTCCTGTACGAACTCGACGACGCCGTCGCGCCGATATTCGATATCGATCTGATCCCGCTCTGCCGCGGGACGCCCGCCCTGGGGTAAGCCGAAAAAATCGTGCCAGTCTTCGATCAACGTATCGAGCTGGCCCTCACGGCTTGCAACCAGCGGCAGGTTCAGGCGCAATAACCAGTCACCGCGGCGATAGCGCGGAGAGAACTCGTAGCGGTAATTCTCGATATCGATGACGAGTGATTCGCCGCCCCGGGATTGCTCCTGGTAGGTGTTGGTCACGAATAAACGGTGTTCGAACTGCCAGCCTTCGGCCCGATTCAGATCAAGATAAACGGGCAGAAATACGGGCTGCAGGATCGGGTTCAGCTCGCGCGTCGCAAGCCCGTGGGCCATCGATTCCAGCGAGACCAGGCCAAGGACGAGCGCGAGGCAGGTCCCCCGGCTAGGTAATTTCATATTCACCGTGCTCGCGGGTGGCAAAAAACTCGATCTCGGGCCAGCGTTCCTCGGTCATGGTCAGGTTGACTCGCGATGGCGCGATATAGGCCAGGTCGCCGGCGTGATCCAGCGCCAGGTTGGAACGCATGCGCGTCTTGAAATCCTCGAATTTCTTCGCGTCCTTGCTGTCGACCCAGCGCGCGGTGCTGACATTGACCGCTTCGAACTGGCAGTCGACGCCGTACTCGTCCTTGAGGCGGTGCGCGACCACGTCGAATTGCAATACGCCAACCGCGCCGAGAATCAGGTCGTTGCTCGCCAGCGGTCGGAACAGCTGGGTCGCACCTTCCTCGCAGAGTTGCGTGAGCCCCTTGAGCAAAGCCTTCATCTTCAGCGGGTCTTTCAGCTGAGCACGACGAAACAGTTCCGGGGCGAAGTTCGGGATACCGGTGAAGGCGAGCGCCTCGCCCTGGCTGAAACTGTCACCGATGCGGATCGTGCCGTGGTTATGGATGCCGATAATATCGCCGCTGAAGGCTTCGTCGACGTGTCCGCGGTCGGCGGCGAAAAAGGTCAGCGCGTCGGGAATCTTCATATCCTTGCCGATGCGCACGTGGCGAACCTTCATGCCGCGGCTGTACTTGCCGGAGCAAATGCGCATGAAGGCAATGCGATCGCGATGCTGCTTGTCCATGTTGGCCTGTATCTTGAACACGAAACCGGTGAGCTTGTCTTCATCGGGCCTGACCACGCGGGTCCGGGTCTGGCGCGGTAATGGCGGCGGCGCAAACTGGTTGAACGCATCGAGCAGTTCGGCCATGCCGAAGTTGTTGATCGCCGAACCGAAGAATACCGGGGTCAGTTCCCCGGCGAGGAAGGCATCGAGGTCGAATTGGTCGGATGCGCCGCGCACCAGTTCGATTTCGTCGCGGAACTCGCTTGCGAGGCTGCCGAGGACCGCGTCGAGCTGCGGGTTGTCCAGACCCTCGATGACTTCTCCCGAGGAGATCTTGTTCGCGTCGCTCGCGGAAAACAGGTGCACCGAATCGTTGACCAGGTGAAATACGCCCTTCAGGCTCTTACCCATGCCGATCGGCCAGGTGATCGGGGCGCAGCGAATCCTGAGCACTTCCTCGACTTCATCGAGCAGTTCGATCGGATCGCGTCCCTCGCGGTCGAGCTTGTTGATAAACGTGATAATCGGTGTGTCGCGCAGGCGACAGACGTCCATTAGCTTGATCGTGCGCTCCTCGACGCCCTTGGTACAGTCGATCACCATCAGCGCCGAGTCGACCGCGGTCAGCGTGCGGTAGGTGTCCTCGGAAAAATCCTCGTGTCCGGGGGTGTCGAGCAGGTTGATGATGCTGTCGCGATAGGGGAACTGCATCACCGACGAAGTGACCGAGATGCCGCGTTGTTTTTCCAGCTCCATCCAGTCGGAGGTCGCGTGCCGATCGGCCTTGCGGCTTTTTACCGTGCCCGCCATCTGGATCGCCTTGCCGAACAGCAGCAGCTTTTCGGTGACGGTGGTCTTACCGGCGTCCGGATGCGAGATAATCGCAAAGGTGCGCCGTCGACGCATTTCGTCCAGGTCAGACATTCGTTAATCCAGGTTGGTGGGTCGCAATTTCAGGAATTCAGGGCATCGTTCTGCGCGGAGATCTGCCGTGCAAACAGCAGCGCATCCTCGCGGCCGTCCGCGGCCGGGTAGTAATCCTTGCGGCTGCCGATCTCGTTGAAGCCGGCGGAATTATAACAGCTAATCGCGGCCGTATTGCTCGGCCGTACCTCTAGCAGCATGGTTTCGGCACGGTGCGCCGCCGCATCGCGCAGCAGAAACTCGATGAACTGGCTGCCGTAACCCTTGCGCTGATGCCGACGCGCAATCGACAGGTTCAGCATATGGCTTTCTCCGGCAGTTACGCTAATCACCGCGTGGCCGACGATTTCGCTGCCCTGTAGCGCGAGCCAGCAATGATAGCCGACGCGAATGCAGTCGCTAAAAATGCGCTCGGTCCAGGGAAATTGGTAGACCTCCTGCTCGACGCGCATGACCCGGGACACGTCGGCCTGGGTCATGCGTCGGAATGTCAGCCGGGCTTCGTTCATTGCAGCATGCGGTGGAGCAGTTTCAGGTCTTCCCAGGCGACGCTCTTGGCCGCCGGATTGCGCAGCAGGTAGGCGGGATGATAGGTCACCTTGACCGGGATATCGGTGCCCGGGAGCTGGTGCATTTGCTGAATCAATTTACCCACGGGCTGCCTGCTGTCGAGCAGGTTATGCGCGGAGACGCGTCCCACGGAGAGGATGACGCGGGGCTGTATCAGCTTGATTTGCGCGTCCAGAAAAGCCCGGCATTGTTGCGCTTCCTCGAGTCGGGGGTCGCGATTGTTCGGTGGCCGGCACTTGACGATATTGGTGATGTAGACCGCTTCGCGCGCGATACCGATTGCCGCAAGCATGCGGTCCAGCAATTGTCCCGAACGGCCGACGAAAGGTTCGCCGCGGATGTCTTCGTCGTGCCCCGGACCTTCGCCGACGATGAGCAACCGCGCCTGCAGATCGCCGATACCCGGCACTTTCTGCGTGCAATGCTGCGCCAGCTCGCAGGCGGTGCAGGCATGGATCGCGGCAATGATCCCGTCCCAGTCATCCAGCACCGGCGGTGGCAGGTCGGGCTTTTCGTCGCCGGTGTCGCGCGGCGGCTGGTCAAGCAGCTCCGGTTGCGCCGCGGTTACGGCCTGATCCCGGGGGTCCTGCCGTTGCGGGATTCCCGGGATTTCGATATCGACTCGCGCCGCGTCGAACGTAAGCGCCTGCTCGAGCGACGGCACTTCGGTCGCTCGATCACGCCACAGCCGAATTCCGATGCCGCGCAAACAGTGCTGTTGCCTCTCGCTCAGCATCGATGCTCAGACGTCGCCCAGCTGGGGGTGGGTGCGACCGCTGCTGTTGATGACCTTGTTCAGCGCGTTGATATACGATTTCGCCGACGCGATCACGATATCGGTGTCGGCGCCCTGGCCATTGACGACCTCGCCATTTTTTTCCACGCGCACCGTAACCTCGCCCTGCGAGTCGGTTCCGGTGGTGATCGCGTTAACCGAGTAAAGCTGCAGCGTGACCCCGGTCTTGGCCAGCTTTTCGATCGCCTTGAAGCAGGCGTCCACCGGGCCATCACCGCTGGCCTCGGCGCGTTGCTCCGCGCCGTCTATATTAAGCGTCATGTTCGCCACCGGTGTTTCGCCGGTTTCGCAACAGACGCGAAGGCTAACCAGTTTGATGGTTTCATTTTCGTCATCGGAGGTGGCCTCGTTGACCAGCGCCAGCAAATCCTCGTCGTAAATATCGTGTTTCTTGTCAGCCAGCGTCTTGAACCGGGCAAAAACCTCGTTCAGATCTTCTTCCGAATCGAACTGTATGTTCAGTTCCGACATCCGCGTCTTGAACGCGTTGCGCCCCGAATGCTTGCCGAGTACGAGCTTGTTGGTGCTCCAGCCGACATCCTGGGCGCGCATGATTTCGTAGGTTTCGCGAGATTTCAGCACGCCGTCCTGGTGAATGCCGGACTCGTGCGCGAACGCGTTGGCGCCAACGATTGCCTTGTTCGGCTGCACGGCGAAACCGGTGATACCCGAGACCAGTTTGGAGCAGGTCATGATCTGGGTCGTATCGAGCCCGGTATCGCAGGGGAAAATATCCTGGCGCGTGCGCACGGCCATCACGATCTCCTCGAGCGATGCGTTGCCGGCCCGTTCGCCGAGACCGTTGATTGTGCACTCGACCTGGCGCGCCCCGTTCAATACGGCCGACAGCGAATTGCCCACCGCGAGGCCGAGGTCGTTATGGCAGTGGACCGAAAAGACGGCCCGGTCCGAATTCGGGATGCGCTCGATCAGGTCGCGAATCAGGTTACCGAACTGGTGCGGCACGTTGTAACCGACCGTGTCCGGAATATTGATCGTGGTGGCGCCCTCGGCGATGACGGCCTCGATCACGCGGCACAGGAAATCAGGCTCCGAGCGGCCCGCATCTTCCGGGGAAAATTCGACATCATCGGTGAACTGGCGCGCCAGTCGCACCGCCGCCACGGCGGCCTCGACGACCTCGTCCGGGCTCATGCGCAGCTTGTGCTCCATGTGAATCGGCGAGGTTGCGAGAAAGGTATGAATGCGTCCTGAATTGGCCGGCTTGATCGCTTCGCCGGCGCGCTCGATATCGATCGGCTTGGCCCGGGCCAGGCCGCACACGGTGCTGTCCTTGACGATCTTCGCGACCGACCTGACCGCGTCGAAATCACCGTCGCTGGCAATCGGAAAACCCGCCTCGATGATATCGACCTTCATTTGTTCCAGCGCACGTGCGATGCGAATCTTTTCATCGCGAGTCATCGACGCGCCGGGGCTTTGCTCACCATCGCGCAGCGTGGTGTCGAATATGATTAATTTGTCTTTGCTCATGGCTATCTCGTTTGTTAAAACGTTAAGAATATGGATTGGTTGCTTACGTTTGCCCTCGTCAGGAGTCTCTAGTCTGCCTTACGGCAGCAGAGCGAGGAGCAGGAGAGATAGCAGTAGGTACGCGGGCAGGGGTACGGCCTTGAACGGCAGCGGAGATCGAAATGTTGCGTACGTCGATTGCATGCATGGAAATATAGCCAACTAAGGCTATCTTGCCAAGCTAAAAATCAGTTCTTCGAGTCGGGCTTCGTCTCCTCGACCTGCGCAGACTGTCGCGTGCGCTTGCGGTTCCAGCGAAACAGCGAGATCAGGGGTCCGGACAGCATGTAGAGGAAGAAGCTGCAGAATAGCACGGTCGCGGTTTCGATGGAGAGGAAGACGAACACCAGCACGACGATGATCAGCGCGACGAACGGAACCCGTTCGCGCATGTCGAAATCCTTGAAACTGTAGTAGGAAAAACGCGACACCATCAGCGCCCCGGCGACCACGGTCAATACCAGTGCACCGTAGGTTACATCCGCGCCCGCGATATCGTAACTCTCGCAAAACCAGACCGCTCCCATGACCACCGCGGCCGCGGCCGGGCTCGCCAGCCCCTGGAAATAACGCTTGTCGGCGGTGCCGATTTGCGTGTTGAAACGCGCCAGGCGCAGCGCGGTCGCGGTCGCGTAGATGAACGCCGCGAGCCAGCCGATCTTGCCCATCAGCACCGACACCTCGCGCAGGTGCACCAGCGACCAGAGGTAGACGATCAACGCCGGTGCGACACCGAATGACACCATGTCGGAGAGGCTGTCGAATTCGGCGCCGAAAGCCGACTGGGTATTGGTCAGGCGGGCGACGCGACCGTCCAGTCCGTCGAGCAACCCGGCAAGGAAAATTGCGATCGCGGCAATCTCGAAGCGTCCGTTCATCGCCGCGATGATCGCGTAAAAGCCGGCGAACATCGCGCCGGTGGTGAACAAGTTGGGCAGCAGGTAGATGCCCTTGCTCATGTGCTTGCGCGTTTCTTTCGGGTTGGCGTCGTCCATCGTAATCAACGGGGCGCGGAACGCCCTTTAAGAAACCTAGTTACGCGACTTGTCGACCAGCGCATTGGCGCTGAGCCAGGGCATCATCGAACGCAGCCTGGCGCCGACCTGCTCGATTTCGTGCGCGGCGTTGTTGCGCCGCTCGGCGGTCATGCTGGGATAATTCGATTGGCCCTCCTCGATGAAGCTCTTTGCGTAAGTGCCGTTCTGGATATTTTCCAGGCACTCCTTCATCGCCCAGCGGCTTTCCTCGTTGATGATTTTCTTGCCGGTCGTGTATTCACCGAACTCGGCATTGTTCGATATCGAGTAATTCATGTTGGCAATGCCGCCCTCGTGGATCAGGTCGACGATCAGCTTCAGTTCGTGCAGGCACTCGAAGTAGGCAAGTTCCGGCGCGTAACCGGCCTCGACCAGGGTTTCGAACCCGGCCTTGACCAGTTCGATAGTGCCGCCGCAAAGCACGGTTTGCTCGCCGAACAGATCGGTTTCGGTTTCATCCTTGAAGGTCGTTTCGATGATCGCGGTGCGCCCGCCGCCGATGCCGGCGGCGTAGGACATGGCCAACTCCTTCGCCATCCCGGAAGCATCCTGCTGGATCGCAATCAGGTCCGGTATGCCGCCACCCTTGACGAACTCGGAGCGCACGGTGTGGCCGGGCGCCTTGGGCGCGATCATTATCACGTCGAGGTCCGCGCGCGGAACCACCAGGTTATAGTGGATCGCGAAGCCATGGGCGAAGGCCAGCGCGGCGCCCTGCTTGATGTTCGGCTCGATGTCGCGCTGGTACAGGTCGCGCTGAATTTCATCGGGTGCCAGCACCATCACGACGTCGGCCTCGCCGACCGCCTCGGGCGTGTTGCGCACGGTGAGGCCGGCAGCTTCGGCCTTGGCCGCCGAAGACGATCCCTCGCGCAACGCAACGGTTACGTCGACGCCCGAATCCTTCAGGTTGTTGGCGTGCGCGTGGCCCTGCGAGCCATAGCCGATGACGGTGACTTTCTTGCCCTGGATGATGGATAAATCACAGTCCTTATCGTAATAAATGTTCATAACAGCCTCGTGTCGCAAATCTGGTTAGTGGTTCTTGATTGTCTGTATATCGGAGTCTCGTTCCGCAATCAGATGGTTAAAGCTTTTTCTCCGCGCAGTATGCCCATCGAGCCGGAGCGAACGACTTCGACGATATTGTTTTCATGCATGGCCTTGATATAGGCGTCGAGCTTGTCGCCCGAGCCGGTCAATTCGATACAAAAGGTCGTATCGGTAACGTCGATGATACGCGCACGGAAAATATCCGACAGGCGTTTGATCTCGGCGCGCTGCGCGTCGCCCTCGGCCTTGACCTTGACGAACATCATCTCGCGCTCGATGAAATTGCCCTCGGTAATGTCCTGCAACTTGACCACGTCGACAAGCTTGTTCAACTGCTTGGTGATCTGCTCGATGATGCGGTCCGAGCCGGTGGTGATAATCGTCATACGCGACAGGGTAGGGTCTTCGGTCGTGGCCACGGTCAGCGATTCGATATTGTAACCGCGCGCGGAAAAGAGACCCGAGATACGGGACAGCGCGCCGGCCTCGTTTTCGACCAGCAGGGAGATAATGTGACGCATTAAACGGTTTCTCCCTTCGCCTTGAGCTTCGCCTGCACGGCTTGCTGCAGCGGTGAGATATCCATCTCGTTGTGCGCTTTACCGGCCGAGATCATCGGGTAAACATTGGCTTCCTGGTCGGTGATGATGTCGAGGAACACGGTCCGGTCTTTCAGTTTGAAGGCTTCTACCATCGCGTCATGCAGGTCGGCCGGTTGGTCGACACGAATGCCGACGTGCCCGTAGGCCTCGGTCAGCTTGACGAAATCGGGCAGCGAGTCCATGTAAACGTGCGAGTAGCGCTTTTCGTAGAAAAACTCCTGCCATTGCCGCACCATGCCGAGATACCGATTGTTCAGGTTGATAATCTTGACCGGCAGGTCGTACTGCTTGCAGGTCGACAGTTCCTGGATGCACATCTGGATACTGCCTTCGCCGGTGACGCAGGCCACGTCCTTGTCGGGAAACGCAAGCTTGACGCCCATCGCTGCGGGCAGGCCGAATCCCATGGTGCCGAGACCACCGGAGTTGATCCAGCGGCGCGGCTCGTCGAAATGGTAGAACTGCGCCGCGTACATCTGGTGCTGGCCGACATCGGAAGTGATGTAGGCGTCGCCCTTGGTAACCTTGTAGAGTTCTTCGATCGCCGCCTGAGGCTGGATTAGTTTACTTTTCTTGTCGTAGGCAAAGCTGTCCTGTTTCTGCCAGCCCTTGATCCGGTCCCACCAGGCCTTTAGCGCTTTTTTATCGACCTTCTGCTCGGTCTGGTCGAGCTGCTTCGACATTTCCGCCAGTACCTGTCTGGCGCCGCCAACAATCGGGATATCCGCGTTGATCGTTTTCGAGATCGAGGCCGGATCGATGTCGACGTGAATGATTTGTGCGTAGGGTGCGAACTTGCTGGTCACGCCGGTGATGCGATCATCGAAACGCGCGCCGATACAAATCATGACGTCGCATTCGTGCATCGCCATGTTGGCTTCGTAAGTGCCGTGCATGCCGAGCATACCGATAAACAACGGATCGGTGCCGGGAAATGCGCCGAGTCCCATCAGGGTTTGCGTAATCGGATAGCCGAGCTTGCGCACGAACTCGCGCAGTTCGTTGGACGCGTTGCTCATGATCACGCCGCCGCCGGTGTAAATGATCGGCCGTTTTGCCGAGAGCAGCAGCTCCACGGCACGTTTGATCTGGCGCGGGTGACCTTTGAAGTTCGGGTTGTACGAACGCATTTCAATCTTGGCCGGGTACTCGTACGGAATCTTGATATGCGGTGCGGTAATGTCCTTGGGAATGTCGACGACAACCGGCCCGGGGCGCCCGGTGGTGGCAACGTAGAAAGCCTTTTTCAGCGTTTCGGCCAACTTGCTCAAATCCTTGACCAGGAAATTATGCTTGACGCAGGCACGGGTTACGCCGACCGCGTCGACTTCCTGGAACGCATCGCTGCCAATCGCGTGACTCGGCACCTGGCCGGTCAGTACGATCAGCGGGATCGAGTCCATGTACGCGGTGGCGATACCGGTAACCGCGTTGGTCGCGCCGGGGCCGGAAGTGACGAGGCAGACGCCTGGTTTGCCGGTTGCGCGGGCATAACCATCGGCCGCGTGCGACGCGCCCTGTTCGTGGCGCACCAGGATATGTTGCACGTCATCCTGCTTTTGCAGCGCGTCGTAAATATGCAGCACGGCGCCGCCCGGGTAACCAAAGATGTGCTTGACGCCTTCGTCCTTCAAAAACTGGATTATTATTTCAGAACCCGATAATTCCACGCTAACCTCGTCGATACCAAAATGTTGCGCGAATTTATCCGCGCCAAACCCGAAATTCTATTATGGTTAATAGGCAAATGCACTACTTAAGAGCTTGGATTGATTGAAGAAATCCAGAAAAAAGCCCTGTTTTTTGCCGTCTGAGCCCGATCTGCAGCGATGTCAGCCGGCACGGACGCCGTGGCGGCGAATCCGTCGTGCCGACGGATTCGTCGAAGCGCCTAGCTCTTTTTCAATACGAAGACGAATTTTCCGCCTTCTTCACCGGACGACAACAGCGGATTATTGGTCTGTTTGGAAAAAGCTTCAAAATCCTTGACCGATCCCGGATCGGTGGAGATTACCTTGAGCGTCGTACCTCGCTCCATGTCACTGAGTGCTTTTTTTGCGCGCAGGATCGGTAACGGGCAGTTAAGTCCTGAAGCATCGAGCTCGCGATCGATTTCGGCCATCGAGAATCACCCTGTGAAATATCGTGATAGAGAAGGCTGCCTTTATATGACAGGGCCCCGTAAAACGCAAGCGGTTGCCGATTCAGGCGATTTGTTCGGATGGCGCCGGGTCCATCGGATGTCCCGCCGAGGCCCAGCGAACGACACCGCCGCGCAGGCTGATGACGTTATTGATGCCATGCTGGTTGAGAAAACGGCAAACCTGTGCCGAGCGGCTTCCGGTGCGACAGTAGACCACGATCTGGCGAGGCGACTCGGAAAAGTAGTTCAGGTGTAACGGTATCAGGTGCATGGCCAGGGCCTTTGCATTGGGCAAGACGCCACGCTCGATTTCGGCGGGTGTGCGAATATCCAACAGGTCGAAATGGTCTTCCTTGCGCAGCATGCGGCGCAAATCGGATACGCTGATTTCCTTTATTCGAGACATGATTGGGTGGCTTACGGGAACGTTTACTATACGTCGCGGTCGATACTATTCTAAACTAGCACATATTCCAATCGACGCACGTCACATGTTGCAATTCTATCTTGCCCGGAGAACCGGCCTGGCGCGATGCCAGGGAGTTTTACTGGTGGTGCTCCTGTTGCTGGGTGGCAATGCCCGGGGCGTGGGCAGTGAATTGCCGCAGCTGGGCGAAGATGCCCGCATCAACATCGAGCGCGAAACCCGGATCGGTGAATCGGTTTACGCGAAGCTGATGCAGAAAGGTCTGATCGAAACCGATCCATTGCTTGATCGCTACGTCAACGACCTCGGTTTCAGGTTATTGGCCGGAATCGAAAATCGCGTGCGCGACTACCGCTTCTTCATCGTGCGCGACGACGCGGTCAATGCGTTTGCCTTGCCGGGCGGTTTCATCGGGGTCAACCGAGGCCTGATCAACAAGGCGCTGAACCAGCACCAGCTCGCGTCGGTACTCGCGCACGAGGTCGCGCACGTGGAATTGCGCCACGGCCTGGACCTGATGCAAAAAGGGCGCGCGGTCAGCAACGCGGCGGTGCTGGCGATGCTTGCCGGCCTGTTGCTCGGTGGCGTCGATTCCCAGGTCGGCGCGGCCGTGGTTTACGGCAGTGCCGCGGCGAGTCAGCAGGCGCTGGTTAACTTTACCCGAGAGAACGAGTACGAGGCGGATCGCGTAGGTGTCGAGTTGCTGCACAATGCCGGTTTCGACACGCGAGGCATGGTCGAATTTTTCCGCATCATGGCAACGCTTTCAGGCTCGTCCGAGCTCGGCAATATCGAATACCTGCGCACCCACCCGGTCAACGAAAACCGGATCGGCGAGGCGATTGCGCGAGTGCGCAAGCGCGACAGCGGCACCGACCAGGTCGATGACTTTCTGCTGTTCAAGGATTACCTCGAGTACGTCAGTCGGGACCATTTGCCGGATCAGGGCAGCGAATACCTGCGCGCGCTGGCGGCGATGCAGGCGTCGGACTACCGGCGCGCCGACCGGATGTTATCGAGCCTCTACGAACTCGACAGCGAGAACGTCTGGTACGGCATCGCTTACGCGGAAAATCTCGAGCGGCTCGGTCGTGAAAACGATGCCGAGCTGGTCTATCGCCGCCAGCTCGATATTTTCCCCGGCGATTACGCGCTATCGCTGCGCCTGTTGAGCCTGCTCAAGCACACCGGCCAGAACCAGGCCGCATTGCTGCTCGCACGCAAGCTCGAAAATCGTTACCCCGAACGGCAGCAGGTCTACTTCGAGCTTTCCGAAATCTATCAGGCTTTGCAAAAACCGTCATTGCGCATGATGGCCGAAGCCGAATTCCATCGCATCAACGGCAACCGCAAACAGGCGATAAAACTCTACGAGCAAATCCTGGCCTCGGGCGAGGCCGACATCGCGACCGAGTCGAAGGCGCGTGAAAAGCGGCTGCAGCTGCTGGAAAACTAGGCCCCATTTTTTCCTTTCAAGCATTGACCGGCTCAGCCGATAACCCCGCTGTACCCCTGATAAGGAGCCCGCTCGGCGGGAAACTGAGATGCTTCGACGCACCTTGCTCAAAGCAGGCCTGTTGCAAGCCGGGATGATTAGCCTGTTGCTGCCGCAGCGCGTACTTGCCGCCTACCCGGGAAATGCTTTCAGGGCCGAAGCGATCCCGGATGCGCTGCGCGAAATCTATGGCACGGCCGATATCGGTGATAACCCGCAAATCGAAATCGACGCGCCGGCAATTGCGAGCGACGCGAACATGGTGCCGGTGCGGGTGCGCTCGAAGCTGCCCAACACCGAATCGATTGCGATCGTCGTCGCCGGCAATGCGTCGCCATTCACCGCGTATTTTCGCCTGTATGAACCGCAGGGGTACGTATCGACCCGGGTACGACTCGCCGAGAGCGGGGAACTGTTGGTGGTGGTAAAGGCCGACGGCGTGCTGCACGCCAATCGTCGACCGGTACGCGTCGGCAATAACCAGTGCCGGATATGATCATGGCGAAGACGATTAAAATACGCGCCTACGAAGTTGACGGGCAGGTGCGCGTGAAAAGCGTGATCAACCACCCGATGGAAACCGGCCAGCGCAAGTTTCATAAAACCGGCAAGAAAATTCCGCCGCATTACATCAGGGAAGTCGTGGTCTCGCGAAATAATCGCATCGTCATGGAAGCATTCTGGGGCAAGTCGGTTTCGCGCAACCCTTATCTCTCGCTGGAAATATCCGGGCGCAGGGGTGATGCAATCACGATCGCGTGGCTGGACAACCGCGGCAATTCCGACTCGGCGACCGCCCGCGTACGCTAGGCTTTAATTCCATTTGCGGGCCACGGTACCCATGCGCTCGCGCTACCCTCGACCTCGAGCAATTGCGACCGGGCTGGTCACGCTTGCCGGCTGGCCCGGGTAAAATGTGTTCCGGGGGTTTCATTTCTTGTTAGAATCCGCGAACCTTGGAATAAGCAACGGGTAATCGGTGTTTATCAATTTTCAGGCCCTCGGCTGCCGGCTCAACGAAGCCGAGCTCGAATCCTGGGCCAACCAGTTCATGCGGCTTGGCCACCAGGTTACGACCGATTCGGCGGAAGCCGACGTGGTTGTGTTCAATTCCTGTGCCGTGACCGCCACCGCCGCGCGCAAATCGCGTCAGCAAATCAACCGGCTGCAGCGCGCCAATCCGCAGGCCTGTCTGGTCGTTACCGGTTGCCATGCGAGTCTCGAGCCCGACGCGGTGCGCGACACGCTCGGCGTCGACCTGGTCGTCGACAATAGCCACAAGGAGCAGCTGGTCGCGCGAACCCTGGGCCACGCGGAGTCGCTGGGCCGGGCACGGTACAGGCCGCCGGCCGGTCCCGGAGACTCGCTGAACGCGCTACTGCTGCGCGGCCGACATCGCGGATTTATCAAGATTCAGGACGGCTGTCGCTATCGCTGCACCTACTGCATCGTCACGCTGGCACGGGGCGAAGAGCGCAGCCGCCATGCGGCCGATATCATCACCGAGATCAACGCGCTGCATCGACGGGGTTTGCAGGAAGTCGCGCTAACCGGGGTGCATGTCGGGGGCTATGGCAGCGATATCGATTCGAGCCTGTATGCGCTGCTCGGTCAAATTCTCGAGCAAACGACTATCCCGCGAATTCGCCTGGCCTCGGTGGAACCCTGGGATTTGCCGGACTATTTTTTCGAGTTGTTTCGCGACCCCCGGTTGATGCCGCACATGCATTTGCCGATTCAGAGCGGCAGCGATACGGTACTGCGGCGCATGGCGAGGCGCTGCAAGACGGCGGAATTCGAGCGCCTGGTCGACAGGGCGCGCGGCGCCGTCGCGAATTTCAATGTTACCACCGACATTATCACCGGGTTTCCCGGCGAAACCGAGGACGAATGGCAGCAAACGCTGCGCTTCGTCGACAAGGTCGGTTTTGGCGATATGCACATCTTCCCGTTTTCGCCGCGCGCGGGCACCAAGGCGGCTCGCCTGCCCGAACAGATCGATACGAATACGCGCAAGGCGCGCAGCCGGGAATTGCATCAACTCGCGGCCGAGCTGCGTCGGCGCGAACTCGAGGCCCATGTCGGTACCCGGGCCGAGGTACTCTGGGAGCGTCGACTGGGCGAGGGCACCGGGGCCTGGGTAGGCTACACGCCGCATTACCATAAGATTGCTTCCGACGACGCGACGCTGGCCGCGTCGACGATCAGCGAAGTCGGTCTCGACGCGCTGGCCGACGACGGGTCGATGTTACTGCACCGTTCGCAACCTGGCGTGGCAATCCTGGACTTCCGGCGCCATGGGATCGGAGCCTAACTCGTCGAATTGTCGAATCCTGCAACAGCCAGGCGCCGAGTTCGACCTGCTGCCGCGGCATTTCGAGCTGGATCACTGGCTCGATCAGCCCGGCACCGAGCCGGTCGAGAGCGGCGGGCGCGGCGGCAGCCTGCGTATCCTGCTGGACGGCAGAATGGCGTTACTGCGCCGATACTATCGCGGCGGCATGGTCGGGCGCCTGTTGACCGACCAGTACCTATGGCTGGGCCGGGATATGAGCCGGCCTTGGCGCGAATGGCGAATCCTCGAGCGCGCTCGCGAGGCCGGATTACCGGTGCCCGAAGCGCTGGGTGCCTGCGTTTGTCGGCACGGGCTGATTTATACCGCGGCGATTATCACCGCGTGGATCGAGCACAGCCAGACCTTTGCGGCGCGGCTTTCGGCGGCGCCGCTGGATCGTTCCGACTGGTATCGTCTCGGCGTATTGCTGAAAAAAATGCAGGCGCAGGGTATCCGCCATGCCGACCTGAACGCGACCAATATCCTGATCGATCGGGAAGACAATTTTCATCTGATCGATTTCGACAAGGCACGGATCATGAACCGGCTCGACGACTGGCAGTGGCGCCCGCTCTTTCGCCTGCAGCGATCACTGGAGAAAATCGATCGCGGTGAACGGATTCACTATGACGGCGAGGACTGGCAGGCGTTGATGGACGGTTACGAATCCTGACCAGCGATTTTTTGCCGCGCCTCGCTTCAGAGCCAGGGGCTGATCGCGTTGACGTAGCGCGCCACCATGTCCGGCTGCTGCGCGAGGCGAAGCTTCGCCGCCTGGCCGATCGCCGCGCACCTTGCCGGATCCTCGAGCAGTTCGCCAATGATGCGCCAGCACTGCGCCAGGTCGCCGACCTGCACCACGCCATCGCCGAGCATCTGGATGTCGTCGCGTATGTTGCTATCGGAGGGACCGGTAATCGTTGCGCAGCCGAGCGCCGCGGGTTCGATCAGGTTATGCCCGCCGGTGTCGTCGAATGATCCCCCCATAACCACGACCCGGGCGTGCGCCATCAGCGACCTGAGTTCGCCCAGCGTGTCGGCGAGATAAACCGCGGTCTTGGGCGTAATCGCGTCACCGCGGCTGCGCCTGGCGCAGAGAAGTCCCAGCTGCCCCAGCGCGGCCTCGATTTCCGCCGCGCGCTCCGGATGACGCGGCGCGATCACCACCAGCCGGTCGCGTAACGCCTCCGGTCGCGACTGCATGAACCGACGTTCCTCGTCGCCGTGGCTGGAGGCGAGCAACAGGTAGTCGTCATCGATCAGGCGCTGCGTGTCGGCGTCGCCCGTGTTCACCGATTTCAGGTTGCCGACCACTTCGATTCTGGACGGCTCGACGCCGCAATCGCGAAAACGATCTCGATCGGCGCTGTTGCGCGCGAGGATACGATCGAAACAGGTCAGCGTGTTGCGCAACAGGCCACGAAAAGGGAAGCCGACGTTGGCGGTCCGGGCCGACAGGCGCGCGTTGACCAGCAACAGCGGGATACCGTGTCTCCGGGCCTGGTAAAGCAGCTCGGGCCAGAGCTCGGTTTCGACCACCAGGCCGAGCTTGAGCTCGCGGCCGGCGAAAAACCGGCGGCAGCTCGATACGAAGTCGAACGGAATCACGTCACGTGTCACCCGATCGTCGAAACACTGGCGGATCGCCTCGTAGCCGGTCGCGGTAAAACAGGTAAACCAGACACGCTCGCCGCGCTCGAGCAGCGCGCTCACCAGCGGCTCCGCGCAGCGAACTTCGCCCACCGAGGAGGCGTGTACCCACAGCGTTGCACTGGCGGCGGCCGGGCTCGCCGGGGCGCGCCGCAGCCCGGCGTACTGCGGCAGGCCGTGCTTGCGCCCATGGAATATCGCGTGCGCGTGCCAGAACAACAGCAGCGGCAGGGACAGCAGGCGATAGGCAATGCCGGGCGAGCGCGGTCTTGTCGGCTTTGGTTCAATCATAAAATGGCGCTTCGCCGGGTGGCCGGGTCTTGAAACGCTGATGAATCCACATGTAGTTTTCCGGCTGCTCGCGGGCGAATTTCTCGATCGAACGATTCACCGCGCTGGCATCCTCGAAGTCATCGCCGCTGGGGAAGTTCGGCAGCGGCGGGTCGATACGCAGCAGGTAACCACTGCCGTCGGCCTTGCGTTCCGGGTAATAAGGTAAAATCGCCGCGCCCGACATCTGCGCGAGACGCGAGGTCGCGCTGATCGTCGCGGTCGCGATGCCCATGAAAGGCGCGAACAGGTTGCGCTCGCGACGAAAATTCTGGTCCGGCGCGTACCAGGTCGGTACCAGCTCGCGAATTCCCTTGACCAGCTTGCGCGTGTTCTTGCGCGACACCGTGTTGACGAAATAATGACAGCGTCGCGTGTACAGGTAACTGTCGAACAGCTCGTTGCGCTGCGTGCGGTACATCACCTGCACCGGCATGTAGAGCGCGAGCAGTCGCGCACCAATCTCGAGGCTGGTGAAATGACCGGTCAGCAGGATGACTCCGCGACCCTGCGCCAGCATCTCGTCGACGTGCTCGCGTCCCTCGATGTCGACTAGCGGCCGCAGGCGCTCGGCGGGCCACCACCAGCAAATCGCCATTTCGATCAGCGAGATGCCGATATTGCGATAGCAGGCGCGCTTGATCCGGTCGCGTTCCGCGGGGGTTTTCTCCGGGAAGCAACGCGCGAGGTTGATATCAACGATGCGCTGGCGGGAACCGGTCAACAGGTAGATGCAGCGACCGACCAGCCTGCCGGTGCCCATCGCGGCGCGGTAGGGCAGCAGCGCGGCCAGGCGCAGCAGGCCGATGGTGCACCACATGGGCCAGAAACGGGGGGCTAGGTAATCGCCGGCCTTGAATAAAACCGAGCTCTGCTTACCCATCGACGCCTATTCGGCCAGCCAGCGATTGACGCGAAACAGATCGTCTTCGGTCAGCGTGCCGGCCGCCTGCTTGAGGCGGATCGTGTTGACCAGGTAATCGTAGCGCGCGCTCGCGTAGTCGCGCTGCGCTCGGTAGGTTTCGCGCAGCGATACGAGCACGTCGACCGAGGTTCGCGTGCCGACCTCGAAACCGGCCTGGGTTGCTTCGAGCGCGATATTACTCGACTCCAGTGCCTGTTTCAGCGCGGTGACCTGGCTGATCCCAGAGACCACGTCGAGATAAGCCGTGCGCGCCTGCTGCGACGCGAGCCTGGCCTGCAGCAGCGCATTATTTTGCGCGGAGAGATACTCGGCGTCGGCGCGCGCGCGCTCGGCGCCGATGCGGCCGCTGGTATAGAGCGGCAGGCGAAACTCGATGGCAACGCTGACGTCGTCCTGGCGCGAATCGCCAAGCAGGTCATCCTCGACATCCTGGTCGGAAAAAGTCGCGGTCAGGTCCACGGTCGGTCGCCGGTTACGCGACGCCTTGTCGCGTTCGAAACGCGCCGCGTTCAGATTTTCGCGGGCCGCAATCAGGTCGCGGTTGTTGTTCATCGCAAACTCGACCCAGGCCTCGGCGTTGGCCGGCTCGGGCAGATTCAGCGTCAGACGCTCGCTGACCCGCGCGAGGTTACGAATGCTCGCGTCCCCGGTGATTACGGCCAGCGCCTGGTAAGCGTTTTCGAGCAGGTTCTCGGCAAGTATCGCCTGGGCCTCGGCGCTGTCGAAGCGCGCCTTGGCTTCCTGCACGTCGGTAATCGCGATCAGGCCGACCTCGAAGCGTCTTTGCGCTTGCTCCAGCTGGCGCGCAATCGCGGTGCGCTCGGCGTAGGCAAAATCGACATTGTCCTGTGCCGCGAGAATTTCGAAATAGGTTTCCGCAACGCGCAGAACCAGCGCCTGTCGCGTGGCCTCGAGGCTGGCGAGCTGCGCCGCGCTGGTTGCCTCGGCCGCGTTCAGGTTGGCTGCCGACTCGGTGTCGTACAGGGACTGGGTCAGGCTGACGCTGTAGCCGATGGTTTCGTTACTGTTGTCGCCGGTTTCGGAATTGTCCGACTCGCGCACCGATCCGTTGGCGTCGAAAAACACCTGCGGTCGACGCTCCGAGCGTGCCAGCGGCACCGCTTCGACAGCGGCAAGATAATTCGCCTCGGCGATCATGAGCTCCGCGTCGTTCTCGAGCGCGAGGCTGTAAATCGTGGCGAGATCCTGGGCGAACAGAGTCTGGCCCCAGCACAGCGGCACCAGTAACGCGAGGCGGGTGGCGAATTTTTGCATGGCGGACATCATCATGGAATTGGCGCGGATTATAAACTGTTTTGCGATTAATACACGGGCATATCGGGATCGACCGTGCGCGCCCAGGCATCGACGCCGCCATCGAGATTAATCAGTGAGCCGACGGCCTGCTGTTCGAGAAACTGGATGACATGCCGGCTGCGCACGCCGTGATGACAAATGATGACGGTATCAATGTCCGTGTCGAACTGGTCGACCTGTCGCGGAATCTCGCCCATCGGTATATTGATGCTGTTCGGAATGTGGCAAATATCGAATTCCCAGGGTTCGCGAACATCGATCAGCCGGGGTTCATCGGTTTCGAGCCGCGCCGCCAGCTCCGGCGCGCTTAGCGAGCGCATCGCAATCGAATTTAACCCGCCAGCCGCGGCAGGTCGGTTTCGAACAGGGACTGGGTGTGCCATTCCTGCTCGCCGACGCGCGTGATCAGCAGCGCCTGCATGACCGGCGAGTGACCGACCACGACGAATAAACGTCCGCCCGGATTCAACGCCTGGCGCAGCGAGTCGGGAGCGCTCGGCAGCGAGCCGGTTACCGCGATCGCGTCCCAGGTCTCGCCGGACGCGAGCTGATCCAGGGTTGCCTGGCGAAACTCGACGTTGTCGATGCCGCAGGCGGAGAGGTTTTGCTGCGCGAGTTCGATCAGCGCCGGATCGGCGTCGATGCTGGTGACCTGTTTTGCCAGCCGCGCGAGACAGGCGGTGACGAATCCGGATGCACAGCCGATCTCGAGCACGCTGTCGTCGGGATCGAGCATCAACGCCTGCAGCAGTCGGCCCTCGATAGTGGGCGGCAGCATGCGCCTGCCGTGGCCGAGCGGGATCTGGCAGTCGGCATAAGCCAGACCGCGGTAGGCGTCACCAACGAATGCTTCGCGATCGAGATCCTCGAGCGTGGACAGCACGCGCTGGTCGAGAACTTCCCAGGGACGGATTTGTTGCTGGATCATGTTCGCCTTGGCGACGGCGGCTGTATTCATTGGCTCGGGCCGGTAATGAGGTATGCGGATTATATAGCATCGGCAGCTGAATAATCACCACTCCGCGCTGGCATAGTCGTGGGTAATTTCCTCGTCTGCCTCGATGTCGCGCAGCGCGACCACGCTCAGGTCATCGTAGTAACAGGCATTCGGATCGTCGGAGTGATTGATATAGCGCAGGTCGCAAAGCACCTCGATTCCGTGGGTCGCGCTGATCCACAGCACAAAGGGGCCGTCCTCGGCGCAAGGTCGGCCCTGCAGGTAACCGATGACGCTGCCATTTTTGATTCTTTTTCTGGCGAACAGGCCCTGGCCGTGAATCGTGCTGGGTGCGACGTAGGTGGCGGATTGCATTTAGTTGTTTGAAATTTGCAGGCTTAAGAGTATTATTTTGCAACTTATCGCGGAGCATAACAAAAAATAAGGTGCTTCGTTAACGGAGGGTCATCGCGCGCAACCGCGCTTTCAGCTCTCGTTGGTTGCCTGGCGGCAGCAGATGCCTGACCGCAGGCAGGAAATAACCAGGGGGGAGAAATTCTTACCATGAAAAGATTAATCGTTGCTGCGCTCGGCCTGACCGTTGCCTGCAGTGCTTTCGCCGGTGGCTACCGGGTCTCGCTGCAGGGCCAGCGGGCGCTGGCCATGGGGCATACCGGGGTCGCGATGACGGACAGTGCCGAGGTGGTGTTCTTTAATCCCGGGGCGATGACCCAATTGACGGCCGACACCGACATCATCGGCGGACTCACCCTGCTGGACGGCGAAACCATTTACCAGAGCCAGCAGACGCTGGTCGACGAAAAAACCGACAACCC
>JBFGQE010000010.1:0-22402 GCA_041564355.1 Gammaproteobacteria bacterium
ATCCTATAACGTCGGTCAGCCCGAGCGCCTGCCGATGGCGCCGAAACTGGCCGTCGAGCAGCACGGCTCGGCCGGGTTCGAGGCGCCGGGAACCTTCGTCCTGGCGATGGCCCTGCTGGTCTGCTTCGTGGTCTACTATTTTATCAACTGGGATTACCTCGCCTCGGTATGGCCACTGAGCTAGTCAATTCGTCGGGGCCAGTCGGCGCGGCTCCGCTTACACCCGGCGGGGAAGATTCCGCTGTGCGCAGCGCCGGGTTCCGGCTGGGTGAATTATTCGCACAACTGTCGAACCTGCTCAAGCTGCGCATCGGCATCCTGATGGTGCTGACCGCGCTGGTCGGGATGGTGGTCACCCCCGGCCCGCCCGCGACGATGCTTGACCTCGGAGTGCTTGCGCTTGCAATTCTGCTCGCGGCCGGCGGCGCCGGCGCGTTCAACCAGTACTACGAAGTCGAGCTGGATCGCCAGGTGCCGCGCACCTGCCGACGCCCGTTCGTCACCGGTTACTTCCGCCGGGGCCCGCTGTGGCTGGGCATCATTTCGCTGCTGGTGCTGGTCGGTGTCGGCGCGGCCGGACTGCTGCTCAACGCGGCCAGCGCGTTTTACGTTTTCCTCGGCGCATTTTTCTACGCGATCGTCTACACGGTCTGGCTCAAGCGCCGTTCCTGGAGCAATATCATTATCGGCGGCGCCTCGGGCAGCTTCGCCGTGCTGGCCGGCGCCGCGGCAATCGATCCGACGCCCGGTCCCGTGCCGATCCTGCTCGCGCTGGCGCTGTTCCTGTGGACGCCATCGCATTTCTGGAGTCTCGCCATCGCCAAGCACAACGACTACGCCAGGACGGGGGTTCCGATGTTGCCGGTCATCATCGGCAAGCATGCCTGTGCGCAGGTGGTCCTGCTCAACACGCTGCTGCTGGTCGCGGTGTCGATAATGCCGTATTTCTTCGGCATGGGCTGGCTCTACCTCGCCGCGGCAACGCTCGGCGGCGGGTATTTTCTGCTGCACAATCTGCGCATGATCAGGGACCCTTCGCCGCGGGTCGCGATGCGCAGTTTCTTCGCCTCGCTGGTGCAGCTGGTCTTGCTGCTCGCGGGGGCGGTGCTCGATGTCGTCATGCGAGGCTAAGCCAGGCCGCCGCGGAATCGCGCAAATCGGCTGCGCCGTGTTGCTTCTGTCATGCGTGACCGGTGGCGCCTTCGCCGCGACGCATGCGATCCATCCGGTCACGCCGACTGCCCCCGAATTCGATTACGACCGTGCGCTCGCAATCAGCCAGGCCGCGCTCGGCAGGCAATTGCCCGATCTGCAGTTTACCGGCGTCGACGGCGCGAGCGTCAACCTGGGCCAGTTTCGCGGCAAGCCGCTGGTACTGAGCATGGTTTTCACCAGCTGCCACCAGGTTTGCCCGATGACCACGCGGCACCTGGCCGGAGTCGTCGAAAAGGCGCGCGCGGCGCTGGGCGATGACAGTTTCGCCGTCGCGCTGGTCGGTTTCGACACGGCGGTCGATACGCCCGCAGCGATGCGCTACTTCGGCGCGCGCCAGGGCATCGACGAGCGCGGCTGGCAATTGCTCAGCGGTGACGCCGAGCCGATCGCGGCGCTGGCGCGAGATACCGGTTTCCAGTTTTTTTCCTCGGCAAGCGGATTCGATCACCTGATCCAGGTCAGCATTATCGATGCCGGCGGCAGGCTTTACCGCCAGGTCTACGGCCAGGCCTTCGAGACGCCGCTGCTGGTCGATCCGTTGATCGAGCTCGTGCTGGGTCGCGCCGCGCCGCCCCAGCCTCTGCTCACCGACCTGGTCAACCGGATCCGGTTGTTCTGCACGACCTACGACCCGGTCCGCGACGGTTACTATTTCGATTACTCGCTGTTTCTCGGCATGCTGATCGGCGGCGGGATTATTCTGTTCACCGCGATCCAGGTAGTGCGCGGCCTGCGCCGCAAAACGGATTTGCCGACTTGACTTTAATCAGATCGGCCGGGCGCGGGTCGGGTTAGAGTCGGGTTTCAAGCAACCATCGAAGCGAGCGATCGAAAACGTGCCAGTCAACCCGGTCAAACGCATCTACCTCGCGCTGGAGTCGTGGTTCAATCTCTCCTTCGGTAACGACTGGAACCCGCTTTACCACCTCGGTACGCTGTCCTTTTTTCTCTTCTGGGTGATCCTGGTCAGCGGCATTTACCTGTTCATCCCGTTTCACGGCAGTCTCGACGGCGCTTACGCGTCGGTCGAATACATGACCCACGAACAATGGTACGCGGCAGGCATTATGCGCAGCCTGCACCGCTACGCGTCGGACGCGGTCGTGGTCACGATTTTGCTGCACCTGTTCAAGGAATTCGCCTCGGGGCGCTATCGCGGCTTTCGCTGGTTTTCCTGGGTCACCGGCGTGCCCAGCCTGTGGATGGTAGTCACGCTCGGGATTACCGGCTACTGGCTGGTCTGGGATGAGCTGGCGCAATACGTCGCCGTCGGCTCGGCGCGCCTGATGGACGCCCTGCCGATTTTCTCCGGCGCGATGACGCGCAACTTCGTCTCCGGCGGCATGACCGACCGTTTCTTCATCCTGATCGAGTTTTTGCACCTGCTGGGCCAGCCGCTGCTGCTGCTGTTCATGCTCTGGCTGCACGTCAAGCACCTGTCGAACGTGAATATCCACCCACCGCGGGGACTCGCCGTCGGCACCTTGATCGCGCTGCTGGTCCTGGCCCTGTACAAGCCGGCCTTGAGCCACGCGCCGGCGGATCTCGCCAGCGTGCCGCGCGAGTTACACCTCGACTGGTACTACCTCAACGTCTATCCGTTACTCGAATACTGGCCCGCGGGGCAGGTCTGGATTCTGACCCTATCGATAACGCTGCTGCTGATGCTGCTGCCGTGGCTGCCGCCGAAGCGCGAGGGTCCGAAAGCGGTCGTCGATCTCGATCATTGCAACGGCTGCGGGCTTTGCTTCGACGATTGCCCGTTCGACGCGATCACGCTGCAGCCCCGTACCGATGGCGCCCGTTTCGAGCACGAGGTCGCGGTGAACCCGTCGCTGTGCGGCGCCTGCGGCATCTGTGCCGGTTCCTGCCCGGCTTCGAACCCGTTTCGCATGGCTCGCGAGGAGCTCAGGACCGGCATCGACATGCCGCAGTTCAGTGCCGACGAGATGCGCCGCCGGACGCGCGAAGCGATTGGCGAGATGCACGGCGAGGTGCGCATTCTCGTCTACGGTTGCGAGCACGGACTCGACGTGACCCGCCTGCAGCGTGACGATACCCGGGGTATCCGCCTGATCTGCAGCGGGATGTTGCCGCCGACGCTGGTCGAGTACGCGTTGAAGCAGGGTGCGGACGGGGTCATGGTCGTCGGTTGCCGGCAGAACGACTGCTATTTTCGTTTCGGCAACCGCTGGCTGCTGGCGCGGTTTGCCGGGACGCGCAAGCCGGCCCTGCGCGGCCGCGCGGAGCGCAAAAGAATTCGAGTGCACGGCGGCGCCGAGCCCGACCGGAACGACGTTGCCCGCGACCTGGATGATTTCAGGCGCCACCTCGGAGCGCTGACGGAGTCGACCGGCGCGGCGGTGGGCGACGAATGATAACAAAGCCGCGCGAGCTTCCCCGACCGATGCGCTACGTTCTGCAGGCATTCAACTACGCGATTTTTATCGCCCTGGTCTGGTATTTTTCGAGTGCGCCGGCGATTCGGATCCTGGCCGACGACGAGGCGGTATTGACGATCGCATTCGCGCATGCGGGACAATTGCGCGAACCCTGTCGGCGGCTGAGCCAGGAGGAACTGAACCAGCTCGCACCCAACATGCGCAAGCTCGAAGAATGCCCGCGTGAACGCTCGCCGGTCAGAATCGAAGCCGAGCTGGACGGGGAGCCGATTTACCGCGATTCGCTGGCCCCGCCGGGCCTGTTCGGTGACGGCGGGGTCGATATTTTCTATAGCCGGAAAATTCCGGCCGGCACCTACGAGCTGGCGCTGCGAATGAACGACAGTGTGCGCATCGACGATTTCAACCATGCCCTGCGGCAACGCGTGACCATCGAACCCGGCAGGATCCTGCTGGTCGGCTTCGATGCGCGCTAGGGTTTCATCCTGAGCCAGGGAGCGCGTTAAACGGGCAGGATGAACCGGTCGCTATCCCGGGCTCGACGTAATCAGCTCGATGCCCTTGAACGTGGTCAGCGCGAGCACCAGGATGATGACGAAGAAGATCAGGCTGCGCTGTGGCAGGACTTCGCCGCGCCAGCGCTCGATGCCGACCAGGATCCAGTCGGAAACCAGGTACAGGACAATGCCGGCGATCGTGTAGTAGACGTATTGCATCAGGTCGGCGGGTAGACGTGAAAGCCGAGGATGTAGACGATAACCCCCGAGATCGATACGTACATCCATAGCGGCAGGGTCCAGCGCGCGATCTTCGGATGGCGGGTGAAATTTCCGCGCGCCGCGAACCAGACGGTGGCCAGCACGAGCGGCACGATGACGGCGGCCAACACGATGTGCGAAAACAACAGCGAGAAGTAAATCGGCCGAATCCAGCCCTGGCCGGCAAACGGGGCGTAGCCGACCAGGTTGTGATAGGTCAGGTAGGATGCAAGGAAGATCGTCGACACCACGAGGGTCAGGATCATGCAGTTACGGTGCGCGTGACGCCGGCCGGTTTTGACGAAGTAATAGCCGAGGCCGAGCAGCGTCGTTGCGAGCGCGTTGGCCGCCGCCTGGAACGGCGGCATGATCGGGATTAGCTCCGTGAGCGTCATCTCGCTCGCCTCCGGGTCGGGTCTGATTCGCAAGGAAGGTTAATGACTGGTGCCCTCCGAGCGCGTGATCTTGTTGTAAACGTTGTATTTGCCGACCGGCTTGTCCATCGCGATGCGCGTGTGCTCTTCCAGCGTATTACCGTCGTAGACGATGACCGCGCCGTCACGATCCCAGATGCTGAGCAGGGCGTAGCGGCCATCGCGGGTGAATTCGATATGCGCCGAGGTCTTGCCCGGTTCGGGCCGCAGGGTTTTGACGATTTCGAGGCTGCGTTTGTCGATGACGTGCATCGCGTCGCGGTGCGGGCCGAAGAAGACGTCGACCCAGGCGTAGGGCGAGTTTTCGTGGCTGCGCATGAAAAAGCCCGGGCCCAGGGTTTCGATTTTCTTCAGCACTTCCCAGGTTTTCATGTCGATCACGCTAACCGTGCCGGTGGCGAGATTGGGCGAGGCCATCACGGTTCGCCCCTCGTATTGCCAGCTGATTCCGGAACCGAGGTGCGGCATGCCGCTCAGATCGAGCGAGGCGATCTTGCGCCCGACCAGCAGGTTGACGACCTGTCCCTTGCGGTCGCTGCGCGAGGTGCCGATCAGGTGGTGATACGGGGGGTCGAAAAAGAAATCGTCGAGGTAATCGTCGAGGCGAATGCGCCGCACCGGGAACAGGCCCTCCTCGGCGAGGCCTTCGCCCATGCGGTAGTCGTGGACGTAACTGTTGAATACTGCCGGCGGGTCGTCGAGATAACTGATTTCCCAGACCTCTTTGAGGTCCTTGAGCGCCGCGATAAAGCTGTCGCGCGGCGCCGCGGTGTAAACCGCGCTGACCCGGGAAGAATGCTCGCCGCTGCTGTCGGCGACCTCGATCACCTTGACCGGGGACAGGTCGGTGGCGTCCAGCACGACCAGCGTATGCGGCAGGTAATTGCCGACCAGCACGTAGCGATCGTCGGCGGAGACCGCCGCGTTGCGGGTGTTGATACCGGCACGCACCTCGGCGACCTTTTCTAGCCGGTACAGGTCGTACTTGGTGATCCAGCCGTCGCGTGACGCGAAGTACACGTAGCGTCCGTCCGACGAATACTTGGGTCCGCCGTGCAACGCGTGGCGCGACTTGAAACGATGAATCCGCTCGAAACGGTCGCCGTCCACCACCGAGACATGATGGTCGCCCGCCTCGACCACGATAAACAGGTTCAACCTGTCGGCGTCGTAGACCGGGCCGAGATCGCGTGCCTCGGGCAGGAGCAGTTGCGGGTTCAGGATTTGGTGACTGCCCTTGATATCGCTCGGCGACCAGGAGGGTGGATCTGCGGGCGGGCTGTAGATATGATCGACCAGCGAATCGATCGCGGCGCTTTCCAGGCGGTCGCCGAAGGCTGGCATCTGCGTTGCGCGCAAGCCGTTCTGAATCGCGGTCTTCGCCTGCGCGCGCGAAAGCCGTTTCAGATTGCCGGGCAACAGCGCCGGCCCGGTAAGGCCGAGCCGGTCCGCGCCGTGGCAGGCGGCGCAATGGGCCTGGTACAACTGATCGGCGCTGTCGGCCTGCGCCGCGAACGACAGGATAACGGTCAGCCAGACGAGCAGGAGGCTGGCGGATCGCAGGGATTTCGGCTGGCGGGACTGGATCGGCAAGGCATTGTCAGAGGCTTATGCGCGGGCGGGTATGATACCGCCCGCCCGCGCAATGTCCTAGTAGACGTCGTTAACCGTGTTGTAAACGTTGAACTTTCCGGTCGGTGTGACCAGGCGATCATCCTTGATGACCTTTTTCAGCTTCAGCGTCTTGTCGTCGACGATGACCAGCGCGGATTCCTGTTCCTTGCCGCTCCAGACCGAGAACCAGACCTCGTCCCCGGCCTTGTTGTACTCGGGTTGAACCACGCGCTTCGGGCCCTCGCCGAGATCGGCCCATTCGGCAATCGGCAGCACCTTGTAGCCCTTGTCCAGGTTCTTGATATCGAAGACTGCGATCGATTGGCTGATTTTTTCGTCGGGATTGAGCGGTGTATCGACATAGAGGTGGTTGGACTTGGGATGCGTTTTGATGAACAGCGATCCGCCGCCCTGGCCCTTGAGCACCTCGACCACTTTCCATGCGTTTTTCGGATTACCGACGGGATCGGTGCCGATCAACGTGATCTTGTCGTTACCGAGCGCGCTGGTACCCCACACCGGGCCATGCTTGGCGTGGATGAAATTGGCGCCACGCCCCGGGTGCGGGATCTTGTCCACGTCGATCAGGGCCGTCAACTTGCGCGCTTTCGAGTCGACCACCGCGATCTTGTCGGACTGGTTGGCCGCGGTCAGGAAGTAACGATGGGTGCGATCCCAGCCGCCGTCATGCAGGAAGCGAGCCGCTGGAATAGTGGTCACCGACAGGTTCTCTACGTCCTCGTAGTTGACCAGCAGGATTTTGCCGGTTTCCTTGATATTGACGATGAACTCGGGATGCTCGTGAGAGGCCACGATCGCGGCAACGCGTGGCTCCGGGTGATACTCCTTGGTATCGACCGTCATGCCGCGGGTCGAAACGATGGTTTTCGGCTCCAGCGTATTGCCGTCCATGATGACGTACTGCGGCGGCCAGTAGGACCCACCGATCGCGTACCTGTCCTCGAAGCCCTTGTACTTGGAGGTTTCGACCGAGCGCGCCTCGAGGCCGATCTTGATTTCGGCCACGGTGTCCGGCTTTTCCATCCACATATCGATCAGGTTGACGCGCGCGTCGCGGCCGACCACGAGCAGGTAGCGTCCCGAGGCGGACATGCGTGAAATGTGCACCGCGTAGCCGGTCTTGACGATGCTGATAATGTCCTTGCTGTGCCCGTCGATCAGGGCGACCTGGCCGGTGTCACGCAGCGTGACCGAGAACAGGTTGTCGACATCGTACTTGTTCATTTTCTTCGTCGGACGCTGCTCTGGCGGTATGACGACTGTCCAGCTGCCGCGCATTTCCTTCATACCCCATTCTGGTGGAGTCGGCGGCTCGTGTTGCAGGAAGCGCGCCATCATGTCGACCTCGGCCTCGGTCATTTCACCCGAGGAGCCCCAGTTCGGCATGCCCGCGGGTGAGCCGTAGGTGATAAAGGTCTTCAGGTAAATGCTGCCTCGTGCGCGCGTAATATCGGTGGTCAGCGGCTTACCGGTCGCGCCCTTGCGCAACACGCCATGGCAGCCTGCGCAACGCTCGAAGTAAACCTGTTTCGACGCCTTGAACTCGTCCACCGTCATCGGCGGCCCTTCCGAGGTAATCATGTCCGCCGTGGTAGACGGGTCGATCCCCGAGGGGGCAGCCTCGTAGCGAATTTCGGCTTCTTCCACGTTGGACTTGGCGGCATGCAGCTGAGACGAAACGAAAACCGACATCGACAGCAGCAGGAAAAGGTATCTCTTGATCGTGTTGTATGAGAGCGAGGTCACGGCGTTCACCCTGATGGTTTTGAAGGATGAACGCAGTATATCGATAGCATCGAGCAGGCAGCCTTGACCTTAATCAAATGTCCTGGGTTAATTTATTCGAAGCGTATATCAAGCGAAGCAGGTGCGGCCGGTTGTCGCTGACTGGCGGGCGCGGGGCAGGGAGCCCGGGTTAAAACACGGGCTGAAAAGATTAGCGGGAAGTAACGCGACCCGGCCCTGATCGACCGGGTCGCGGGTGATCATGCCGAGACTAGTTGCCGAGGCTCGAGTAGAATGCGGCAAGATCGGCGATGTCGGCGTCGGATAACCCGGCCGCCATCGGCGCCATCATCGGGTTCTTCCGCTGCCCGTCACGAAACGCCTTCATTTGCGCGACGAGGTAGCCTGCCTTCTGTCCGGCCAGGTTTGGCCACAGATCGTTCGGGCTGATCCCGTTCATGCCGTGGCAGGCGCCGCAGGTCGCGGCCTTGGTTTTGCCGGCGGCGGCGTCGCCGGCAAATGCCGGCGAGATGTTGAAACTAATCGCGCAAACTGCGATTAATGCGAGTACCGGTTTCATGCTTTCCCCTTTTATTGGAATAGTTAAGTTGTTCCGCGGCATATTAATTCAGCATTCGCGGCCTGGCCTTGACTTAAATCAGTTTTGCGCGGCTGTGTCGTTGCCGCCTCGTCTGCCGACAAGGCTGGCTGTAGCGACGCCGCGTCGACCGAATTGTAGCCGAAATCGGCGTCGGCGCCGAATCGATTTTACGGGATTACCGGGGGCGGGAGACCGGCCCGGACGCGGCCCCTGCGCTGGCGAAAAGTTAATTTGTCGCAGTTTTTTGTTGAACTTGCGCATACCGGAGCGATCTGAAAGCGATAACATGGATGATAAAATCGGGCGTGCGAAGTGACCCATCGTAACTTATCGCCTGTGCCGACAACCTACTGCAACGGAAAACAATGGAAACAAAAATGCGTTCGACGCTTGCCCTGGCGAGCCTCGCCCTGGTAATCGGCCTCGTGCTCGGCGCGGTGTTGACCTACGGTTCATATTCTGCAGCGACGCGGGTGAACGTTAGTTTGCCCGACGCATCGATGCCGGCCGGGATTCAATCGCCCCGGGCGGAATCCCCGCGTCTCCCGGCGGCCGACTTAATCGAACTCGACGAACGCCTGCAGCACGAAATCGAGGCGCGCCGCGCACTGGAACGTCGCGTCGCGCTGCTGACCGGGCGGGTCGAGGCACTGGTGCAGAAGCAATCCACTGAAAGCGAACAGGCTCCATCCCCGCGCGGCGCCGTGACGCAGGCGCCGCCGCATTCAGACCCGGGGCAGAACTGGTTTAACGAGCAATTGCTGATCGAAAACGGTATGGACAGGGTACAGGCAGGCCTGCTGCGGGCCCGTTACGAGCAGCTCGAACTGGAACGCCTTTACCTGCGGAATCAGTCGCGGCGCGAGGGCTGGGATCGCCAGCGGCTGCGCGACGAACTGCGTGCCGTGGAGCGCAAGGAGAGCGAGATCAAGGACCAGCTCGGTGAAGACGCGTACGACGCCTACCGTTTCGCGGCCGGGTTACCGAACCGCGTCGCGGTGACCAGCGTGCTTCCCAGCGCGCAGGCAGGCGAGGCCGGGATCGAGCCGGGTGATTTCATCATGCGCTACGACGACGAGCGGATTTATGACTGGTTCGACCTGCAGGAGGCAACCGCGGCGGGGCAGGTCGGAGAAATGGTATCGCTGGAAGTAGAGCGTGACGGCGAAACGCTGCAGTTTTACCTGCAACGCGGGCCGCTCGGGATTCGGATGGATTCGTTAAGCGTCGGTCCCGCGACCGACTTGCGCTGAAGCAAGCCGCGGGTCGACCCGCGCTAAGGTTTACTGCGGGATGGTCGAGGTGAACGAATCCTTGTCCTTCTCTTTGTCCCCGGGCTTGTCCGAACCGGACAACTGTTGCTTGACCCGGGCGATAAAATCGTCGGTGGTATTGCCCTGCTGTGACTGCTGCGCGCCGCCGTTCGGGGGCGGCATGATCACGGTGCTGGCAAAGTCATCCTCTTCGTTGTATTCGTCCTCGATATCGTCGGCCGCCTGGGCGGGCACTTCTTCCGTGTCCAGCTGGATGTCGACCGGTGGTTTCGGCGGGATAATGGAATTGGCGGCAACCGTTTGTCCCGGCACTTTAGCCGGCTCGGACGCGGGTGCTTTCGGTGGGATCGGTGCTGAACCGAGCGGTGCCGCGGCCGGCGCTCTCTCTTCGGCAGGCGTATCCATCGGCGGGATGGGCGCCGAGCCGAGCGGGGCCGAAGCGGGTTTCGCCGCCGAGTCGTCCGCCGACGGAATCGGTGCCGAACCCAGCGGTGCCATGGGCGGTGCGCGCGGGGCTTCCGGTTCCGGCATTGGCGCCTCGTCCGGCTTGCTCGGTGCCGAGGCAAACGGCGATGGCTTGTCGAATATGCCTTCATGCGGGGATTTGGGCGCGCTCGGGGTCGCTGCTATCGGCGACGGTGTCGCGGTGAACGGTGAGGGCTTGTCGAACACCGCCGCATCGGGCGCGGCCACGGCCTCGGGTGGCTCGGCCGCGGGCGGTTCCTGTTTCTTGACTGGAGCAACCTGGCTGTGATCCTCGGCGCGCTTCGTAGTCGCCAGCGTCGGCGTTGCCGGTATCGCGGCCGGCGCTCCGGAATCGACCGCTGCCCTGGGTTGACTGGTGTCTGCGGCCTCGGCAACGTTGCCCACGCCAAGCTCGAATTTCGGCGGCGAGAACTGGCTCAGGTATGCCTTCAGGTTCGGCTTCAGACCGTAGCCGTCCGAGGTGACGTTGAGGCGGCGATTCAGCAGGTAGAGCATCTGCAGCACGATCAGGCGCACCGGCGCGTCGTCGTTGCCGATGCCGAGCATTTCGCGATTGCTCAGCGCAAGCGGTGCGGCGTTACGCCAGGCGAAGGTACCCTGGGTCGCGATGACCGCGGGCAGCGACTTCATTTCCACGGTGGCGCCGTCCTTCTGGCGGTTTTCGATCCACAGCTCGACGTTTTCATGCAGCTGGCGGTAACTGTTCTTGATCCCGGTAAAACCGAAGACGAAGGCCGGCGGGCGGCCGATCAGGTCGAAGCGAGCGGTATGCAGCGGGTCGCGGTGTACGAACTTCTTGTTCGGGCCGAGGGTCAGACCGTTTTTCTTGGCCAGCCTGACCAGCACCGTTTTGTCGATATTGGTCTCGAGCTCGGCCAGCGAAGCGCAGGCGTTCATCGCGTCGAAAAAAGTCTTGCGGATAAATTTCGCCCGCACCGCGAAAGCGGCGAGCACGGATTCGTAGAGGTAGGCGTTATGCGTGCCGCGCAGGCCGATACGTGGAAAGTCGCGGTTGTAAATGACTACGTCAAGGTACTCGGAATAGTTACCGAACGCGTCGACGATGCGTCCCGCGCCGATACCGAAATTCTCCGGCAGGAAGGGTTGGAGCACCGCCCTGCTGAACGCCTCCGTTGCGGCCGCGTCGTCAAGCTCGTCTTTTTCGATTGCAGTGATTAAATCGGCTTCGCCTTTTAATTTTTTTGCAACCAGTTGTGCCCATTCTTCATAATTATTCATGATACCTACCGCCCAGAAGCGCTCTCTTAGGTCATTTTTAGCAGAGTGGATAGAAAATTCTACACTATTATCAGTGCTTTAGTCTAAAAACGTAGAATAACCCTAAGGTATAGACCCGATATCGGCTCTTCGCAACTGAGATTTGCAAATTGTTGGGGTATTATGAATTTTTTACCAACCCCGATGCCGATGCAATTAATCGACCCTTCAAACCGCGATTTCGACGCGATTTGCGCGCGATTTCGCTGGTCGATCCCGGTAAAACTGAACGTCGCCGAGCGGGTTTGCGAGCGTCACCTGCAGGCGCCCGAGCGGGTCGCGGTTTTCAGCGAAAATGCCGACGGCGATCGGGCCGAGTATAGTTTTGGCCAATTGAAACGATACTCGGATCAATTTGCCAACGCGCTGCGCGCGCGCGGTGTCGAACCCGGCGACCGGGTCGCGATCGTGCTGCCGCAGACGATCGAGACGGTTATTGCGCATCTCGCGATTTTCAAGCTCGGCGCGGTGTCGCTGCCGCTGGCGATACTGTTCGGGCCGGAGGCGCTCGAATTCAGGCTGCGTGACAGCGGCGCCAGGGTTGCGATTACGCATTCGAGTCGATACGACGATGTCCGCGCATTGCAGGCGGCGCTGCCGGATCTGCAAAGCGTCATCGGTTGTCGTTGCGGGGAGACGCGGGACGAATTCTGGCGGCTGCTCGAGCGCGGCGTGGAAGATCTGGAGATCGCTGCCACCGCGGCCGACGACCCGGCCTGCCTGATTTACACCTCGGGCACCACCGGCCCGCCCAAGGGAGCGCTGGTCGCGCATCGCGCCGTGATCGGCAATTTCACCGGCTTCGAGATGTCGCAGAATTTTTTTCCGCAGGCGGGCGACTGTTTCTGGACCCCGGCCGACTGGGCCTGGACCGGCGGTTTGTGGGACGCGTTGCTGCCGGCGCTGAATTACGGGGTTCCGATTGTCGCCTACGAGGGCGGCGGTTTCGACGCCGAGCGCGCCTGTCGGCTCATGGCCGACTACGGCGTGACCAACGCGTTTATCCCGCCGACCGCGCTGAAGATGCTGCGCGCGTTGCCTGACCTGAAAACGGCCTACGATCTGAAATTGCGCGCGATCATGAGCGCCGGTGAGCAGGTCGGCGAAGAACTGATCCACTGGGGGCGCGATGCGCTCGATCTCACCATCAACGAGATGTGGGGACAGACCGAGTTCAATTACATCGTTGGCAACTGCTCGGCGATCATGCCGCCGAAGCCGGGGTCGATGGGCAAACCGTACCCGGGTCACCGGGTCGACGTGATCGATGCCGACGGCCGGGTCATGGCGGACAACGAGGAGGGCGAGCTGGCCGCCTGGTGCGACGATCCGGTCATGTTTCTCGGCTACTGGAACAACCCCGAGGCGACCCGGGAGAAAATCACCGCGAACTGGTTTCGCACCGGTGACGTGGGTTATCGCGACGCGGACGGGTTTCTCTGGTTCGTCGGGCGTAAGGACGATGTCATCAGCAGTGCCGGCTATCGTATCGGCCCGGGCGAGATCGAGGATTCGCTGCTCAAGCACCCGGCCGTGCTGCAGGCCGCCGTGATCGGTAAGCCGGACGAATTGCGCGGTCAGATCGTCAAGGCTTTTATCGTGCTGGCGCCCGGGCAGGAACCGAGCCCGGAACTGGCCGACGAAATCCGGCAATCGGTACGCCGGCGCCTGTCCGCGCACGAGTATCCGCGCGAGGTCGAGTTCATCGACGAATTGCCGATGACGACGACCGGCAAGGTGCGCCGGATCGATTTGCGCGCGCGCGAGCAAAATCGCTAGGCCGTCTGTCGCACTTCCGCCGCGCAACTAAATATCGGTGAGACCGAAAACATAACCGTATGCGCGGCGACGTGAGGTAGAATTCCGCGGTCTTTGCTGAAGAAGAAAAATTCTTGATGAGCGGATCGCCATGACGGCTTTCGCCGACGGTGCCGATCGCCCCGCGCTGGGCATCGTCATGATGCTCGTGGGCATCGCCGCCTTCGCGGTGATGGACGCGACCATCAAGTGGCTGACCGCGGATTACTCGGTGGCCCAGGTAGTCGCGCTGCGCAGCTGGTTCGGCCTGCCGCTGCTGTGCCTGTTCGCGCTGCGCGGCGGCGGTTTGCAGCAGTTGCGTACACGCCGGCCGCTGGTGCACCTCTCGCGCTACCTGCTCGTGTTGGGGCTGAGTTTCTGCTTTTTCTGGGCGCTGTCGCAAATGAAGCTGGTGGATGCGATCGCGATCAGCTTTGCCGCGCCGATATTCATCACCGCGCTGTCGGTGCCGGTATTGCGCGAAATGGTCGGCCTGCATCGCTGGATCGCGGTCGCAGCCGGGTTTGCCGGGGTGTTGATCATGCTGCGTCCCGGGCCGGGCGTTTTCCAGTGGGCCGCGCTGGTCGCGCTGGCTGCCGTGCTCTGTTACGCGCTGCTGATGATCACCACGCGCGCCTTCAAATCGACCGAAAGCGCCGCCGCGCTGGTGCTTTATCCGCAGCTCGGGATTTCCCTGACCGGGATCGTGCTGGCGCCGTTTTTCTGGATAACGCCGCAGCCGCTCGACCTCGGGCTGTTCGCGCTGGCCGGCTTTTTCGGCAGCGTCGGCATCATGTGCATCACGCACGCGTTCCGCTTCGCCCCGGCCGCGGTGGTGTCGCCGTTCGAGTATTCGGCGCTGATCTGGGCGACGCTGCTCGGTTACCTGGTCTGGGGCGAGCTGCCCGACCGGGTGACGCTAATCGGCGCGTCGATCGTGGTGGCGAGCGGGCTGTATATCATCTACCGTGAAACCGTCCACGGCAGCGTCGCGCAGCTGCGCCGCTCGAGCATCAGCCCGGACGATTCCTGCAGCGGATAGCAGTAGTCTATCCCGGTGGATCGAGCAGGTTGTGATGACCGAGGTTGCCGAGCAGGCGTTCACCGCACAAAGCCATGGTCGTGTCCAGTTCGCGGTAGATGATATCCAGCGCCTGGCTGACGCCGGCCTCCCCGTTCGCGCCGAGACCGTAGATGTAGGCGCGGCCGATGTAGGTGCTTTTCGCGCCGAGGCAAATTGCTTTCAGCACGTCCTGCCCGGAGCGGATGCCGCCGTCGAAGTGAATCTCGATTTTGTTGCCCACCGCGTCGACGATTTCGGGTAGCGCGCTGATCGAAGAGCGCGCGCCGTCGAGTTGGCGCCCGCCGTGGTTCGACACCACCAGCGCATCGGCGCCGACCTTGGCCGCCATCTTCGCATCCTCGGCATCGAGTATGCCTTTCAGGATCAGCTTGCCGCCCCAGCGTTCGCGGATCCAGTCGATATCCCGCCACGACAGCTTCGGGTCGAACTGTTCGGCGGTCCAGGACGACAGCGACGACAGGTCGCCGACGCCCTTGGCGTGGCCGACGAGGTTGCGGAAGCTGTGCCGTTTCGTGCTCAGCATGTTCAGGCACCAGCGCGGTCGGCTGAGAATCTGCAGCGCGGCATTCAGGGTCGGCTTCGGCGGCGCGCTGAGGCCATTGCGGATATCCTTGTGCCGCTGGCCGAGAATCTGCAGGTCCAGCGTCAGCATCAGCGCGCTGCAGCCGGCGTCCTTGGCGCGGTCGATCAGGCGGCCGATGAAATCGCGATCTTTCATCACGTAGAGCTGGAACCAGAACGGCTTGCTGGTGTTCTCGGCAACGTCCTCGATCGAGCAGATGCTCATCGTCGACAGCGTGAACGGCACGCCGAATTTTTCCGCCGCGCGCGCCGCCTTGATCTCGCCGTCGGGGTGGTGCATGCCGGTCAGGCCGACCGGACCAAGCGCGACCGGCATCGCCACCGGTTGACCGATCATCTCGGTCGCTACCGAGCGCTCGGTAATGTCGACCGCGACGCGCTGGCGCAGTTTTATCTCGGCGAAGTCGGACTCGTTGGCGCGGTAGGTGGATTCGGTCCATGAGCCCGAGTCGGCGTAGTCGTAGAACATGCGCGGCACGCGTCGGCGGGCGAGCTTTTGCAAATCCCTGATATCACAGATGGCAGTCATGTCGATTCTCTTTTATTTTTGCGTCAGTGTACTTTATTCGCGGCCCAAATCCATCGCCACGCGGCAAACGTAATAGCCACTATTGCGCCTTTAGCATTTGAGTTAGCATTGATCCGTTATGCTGTCGATCAGGAACCTGTGTAAATCGTACCGCGCCGCGGAACAGCGCCAGGCGGTGCTTAACGATCTCGATTTCGACATGGACGCGGCGACCTCGGTCGCGCTGCTCGGCGAGAGCGGCAGCGGTAAGTCGACCCTGTTGCACCTGATCGCTGGCCTCGACCGGCCCGACAGCGGCAAGATCGATTTTGCCGAGTATCGCGTGCACCTCGACCCGGAAAGCCGGCTCGCGGCGATGCGACGCAGCCGGATCAGCCTCGTGTTCCAGCAATTTCACTTGATATCGACCTTGTCGATTCATGACAATATTCGCTTCCAGGCCGCGCTCTGCGGGCGCTTCGATCAGCGCTACGAAGCAGAGCTGATCGAGCGCCTCGGGCTCGACGCGCAGCTCGACAAGTATCCATACCAGCTGTCGCGCGGGCAGCAGCAGCGCGTCGCGATCGCGCGCGCCCTGTTGCACAAGCCGGAGCTCGTGCTCGCCGACGAGCCCACCGGTAACCTCGACGAGACCTCGAGCCACGAGGTCATGGGCCTGTTCAGCGAGCTGGTCAAGCGTGCCGGCAGCGGGCTGCTGATGGTCACGCATAGCCGCGAGATGGCGGCCTTCATGGATCGTCGGGTCAGGCTGCACGACGGCAGCCTCGCGGAGATGGAGTGAACCGCGGCATCTTCTGGGTGTTCAAGGCGCTGCTGAGCCATTACTGGCGGCACCCGTGGCAAACCCTGTTTCTGTCGATCGGGCTGGTTGCCGGGGTGGGGCTGTGGTCGGCGGTGCAGATCATCAACCAGCAGGCTGAGAACAGCTATCGCGACGCACAGCAATTGCTCGGCGTGCAGGCGAACTACTGGATCCGCAGCCGCCGCGACGAAGGCATCGACCCGCAAACGTACATCGAGCTTCGCCGCGCGGGCTTTCGCCAGGTGTTCCCCATTGTCGAACTCTCGGTCAGCACCGCCGACGGGGTCGGCATCAGCATTATCGCGACCGACCTGCTCGCCTTGCCCGAGGACGTGTTCGGGTCCGATGACGGCGACTCCGATTTTGCCGACAGCTGGCTCGAATTCGTGCAGCCGCCCTATCGCGCCTGGGTGCCCCGGGTACTGGCCGACGAATTCGATCTTGCCGAGGGCGAGCAACTCGAGTTGCGCGACGGTCGCCGTTTGCCGCCGGCATTGATCCAGGCGCGCGAGCAACAGGGGCGACGCGTGTTTCTCGACATTGGCGCGGCGATGGAGCTGGCCGGCACGCCGCGTTTCAGCTATCTCGCGGTGGGTCGGATTTCGCCGCGCGAGCAGGGCTGGCTCGCGGCTAGCCTGCCGGCCGATCTCGAGCTGGTCGAGAACGAGCAGCACATCGACCTGACCGAGCTGACCTCGAGCCTGCACAGCCACCTGACCGCGATGAGCCTGTTGTCGTTCGCGGTGGGCCTGTTCATCGTTTTCAACGCGGTGCGATTTTCGCTGTGGTACCGACGCGCAACCCTGCTCGACCTGCGCCTGATGGGCTGCGACCTGCGCGTGCTGATCGGCGCGATTCTGATCGAGACGTTGATCTGGAGCCTGCTCGGCACCGGCTTCGGTTTCCTCGTCGGTATCGCCGTCGCGCAGATGCTGCTGCCCGGATTCGGCGCAAGCGTGCAAAGCCTGTACTCGGCGGTGGTCGATGTCGAGCTCGGCGTGAGCGCGATTACCCTGCTGCAGGCCTGGTCAATTACGCTGCTGGGCCTGGCCTGGGCGCTGGCCTGGCCGCTGCTGCGACAATTGCGTTACGCCAGCTTCGAGGCCGCAAGCAGCGGGCTCGCGCTCGAGGACGAGGCACGCACGCGACGTTATCTCGGGCTTGTCGCATTTGCGCTGGCGCTGCTCGCGCTCGGCCTTTACCCGAAGATCGCCACGGTGGACGAGGGCTTCGTCATGCTCGGCGTGATGCTGTTTGCGGCGGCCTGGATTCTGCCGGCGCTGCTCGCCGCGGCGCTGCAATTGACCTCGTGGCTATTGCCCCGGCGCCTGCTGATTACGCGCTGGATGGTCAGCGACGGCTGGGCGCAACTGCCCGCGTTTCGCAGCGCAATGATGGCGCTGCTGCTGGCGCTGACCGCGAACATCGGCGTCGGCACGCTGGTCGACAGTTTTCGCAGCGCTTTCGTCGGCTGGCTCGAAATTCGCCAGAGCGCGGATATCTACGTGCGCACTCCGCAGCTCGATATTGCGCGCCTGCAGCAAATGGCCGGCACCTCCGACTGGCTGGCGAGCACGCATCACCGTATCGGCGTGACCACGCGCTGGCAGGGGCGGCCGACGCTGCTGCGCGGCATCGATCCCGACGCGCCGGACAGTCTCGAGCTGCCGTTATCGAAATGGCAGGGCGATTCGGCCGACGCGGCGCGCAAGACCTGGCGCGAGCAGCCCGGCAAGGTGCTGATCAACGAGCAGGTGCATTTCCTCGCCGGGGTAGAGGTCGGCGACAGTATCGCGCTCAACACCGATCGCGGACCGCGGAACTGGGAAGTGGTTGGCGTTTTTTACGACTACGGTAATCCATACTTCCAGTTTTACCTGCCGGACAGCGTGCTCGCGCAACACTGGAGTCATTACTACTCGCGCGGCGTCGCCCTCTGGCTGAACCCGGACAACAGCAGCGCGATGCAACGGGCCGAAGCCAGTCTCGCAGCGCTCGGCGCGCAACCGGGCGACTGGATTTCGCAGGCGCAGATCCGCCGGCTGTCGGTGGGCATCTTCGACCGCACCTTTGCGATCACCGCGGCGATGAACCTGCTGACCATGCTGGTGGCCGCCATCGCGCTGCTCGCATCGCTGCTCGCGATCCTGCAGGAGCGATTGCCGCAGTTCGCGCAGTGGCGGGCGCTCGGCCTGCGCCAGTACGAGCAACTGCTGCTGGTGGCGACGCCGCTGCTGATCTTCTGCGCAGTGGTCTGGCTCGCGTCGATGCCGCTTGGCGCGCTGTTGAGCTGGGTACTGATCCACAAGCTCAACATCATCAGCTTCGGCTGGAGCATGCCGCTGATCTGGCAAACCGGACCGGCGCTGCAGCTCGCCGGCGTGGTGCTGTTGATTTGTGCACTGACGCTGCTATTAGTATCGGTGCAGTGGCGCCGGCAAATGCCGCGCGCGCTGGCACAACTCGGAGAGACGGTTTGATGAGGATAATCGGAATCATCATGGTCCTGCTGCTGACCCCGCTGGCGCAGGCGCAGGACGTGCTTGGCGATCTGCGCGCGCAGGGTCTCGGTTATGCGCAGGTCACGCCGGGCAAGACCCTGCAGTTTCCGCGCGATCACGGCGCGCACCCGGATTTTCGCATCGAGTGGTGGTACCTGACCGCGAATCTGCGGGACGGCGAGGGCCGCGACTGGGGATTGCAGTGGACGCTGTTTCGCCAGGCGCTCAACCCGCAACAGGTCGCCGAAGGCTGGAGCAGCAACCAGGTATGGATGGCGCACGCGGCGATCACGACGCCGGACGGTCATTTCCACGAGCAACGCTTCGCCCGCGGCGGCATCGGTCAGGCCGGGGTCAGGTTTGCCGGCGACGAGGGATACTTCAACGCGTGGATGGACGACTGGGAATGGCGATCGAGCGGCGCCGACCTGTTTCCGGCCAAACTCAGCTTTACCATCGGTGAGCGCGAGGTTTTGTTATTGCTCGAATCGACCGGCAACCTCGTCGCCAACGGCGTCGATGGTTACAGCCAGAAGTCCGCGCAGGGACAGGCGAGTTATTACTACAGCCAGCCGCACATCCGCGTGCGTGGCTTCGTCAGCGAAGGCCGCAAGAAAGCCTACCTGAAGGGGCAGGGCTGGCTCGACCGCGAATGGAGTTCGCAGGCGCTCGCGCCGAACCAGCAGGGCTGGGACTGGTTTTCGTTGCATCTCGACGATGGTCACAAGTTGATGGTTTACCAGCTGCGCCACGACGACGGCGAGCACTGGCTCAGCGGCAGCTGGATCAGCCCGCGAGGCGACAGCCGGAGTCTCGGTCGCGACGCGATCCGCCTGAACTCGAAACGCATCGGCAAGATCACTACCGCCGGCAATCGCACCCGAGAGTTGCCGCTCGAATGGCAGCTCGCGCTTGCCGGGGAGGACAGGAGCTGGCGCATTCGGCCGCTGTACGACGACCAGTGGATGGATACCAGCATCCCGTACTGGGAGGGCGTCGTACTGGTCGAGGACGAGTCGGGCCGGCCTTCCGGTATCGGCTACATGGAGCTGACCGGCTACGAGTAGTTCTGTAACCGGCCTTATTAAAGACAGGTTCGCGGGAATTTAGAATCGAAGCGCCGGGAAATAAGGGATCCGAGAAAACGGACGTTCGTAATCAGCGTGCCAAAGTCCACAACCCAAAGCGGTCTATGAGAAAATGTTTCAATCGCGGAGTTAACATACTAATTTGACCCATTTGGGGGTTGTCACCAAGCCACTTGCGTGGTTAGACTGGAACGTGAGTCGTTGTGTTTAAAATTGTCAGGAAATCAATCCTTAAACGAATTGAACACCTGCGAAACTCATGAATACCAAAACTGCAATTATTATTTTTCTGACTGGTGGAGCACTGGCTATCAGTTCGTCCACCAGGTCCGCCTCGGTCGATCTGGGGGCGGCAAGCGCGCTTGACTGGTCACTGCTGTCCGTCGGTGGAGCAACCGTGACTATCAATAACGAATCGGTCGTCCGGGATTTCGATGATAATGGTAATAACGCTGGCGCTGACAGTCGACAACTTGGAATTCAGGGAGATGGTGGCAAACTACAGATGAGCGGAGGCGGGTACATTGGCGGACCCGTCAGGCTTGCCGATGGCACGAATCTGGGGATCACGGACTCCAACTTAATAGACGGTGGCATCTATGGAACCAATCTTTCGGGCGACCCCAAAGGCAATACGATTTTCAATCTATCGCAGGATTTGCTGTTGAACCAGGCTGCAAGCGATGCTGCGCATTATTCCAACTTGTACAAGGGTTTGTCCGCAACCAATACTTCGATTTCAACGATCACAGACACGCTGACAATCACTAGTGCCGGCGGTCAGAATGTTCTAAATCTTGACAAACTAGAACTCGGCGGTGGCGAGGTATTAAGCCTGGACGGGGGTGGTTCAGATTCATCATTTATCGTTAATATTTTCGGTGATCTAAAGCTTAATAGTGGCCGCATCGAATTAAGCGGAGGCCTCACGTTCGATGAAGTTCTTTTCAACGTCATTGGGGGAAAGGTTTCTTTTAGCGGAGGCGGTAACTCTTCTTCGCTAATGGGTATCATCCTGGCCCTGGATGGTGAAATCGCGATTTCTCCAGGACTCATTCAGGGATCGATCATCGGGACCAAGATGACCCTCACTTCGGGTGCTGACCTTGACACTCCGATGCCGGTGATCCCGGTGCCTGCAGCCGTTTGGTTATTTGGCACCGCGCTAGTTGGATTGATCGGATTTAGCAAGCGTAAAAAAGCGAATTCGCTTTAAAACTGATCTATTGCGAAACTCTCCGATCACCTGAGCAAATCATCTCGGTGACCGTCCGCTTTTGGCCGTTTGCCGAGACCTACACAGTATTCCCCGGCGTCAGCTTTTCGGTGTGTCCAACTAAATGCGCTCCATCAACCATCGCGTAAACCTGATCGCTATTCCACGTGGTACAACCGAAGCCATGAATGCCAGGATTTTATTTCGATAGCCTGGCACGACGATTACCTTTCGTTTATTGAGCGCATGATATCCAATCGCCGCGACTGCTTTCGCCTCCATTAGTTTTATCGGTTTGCCGCTTGCCAGTCTTACTTTACTCATTTTTGCACGACCAAAAAACGCGCTTTTGGTTGGGCCAGGACAGAGGCAGGTTATATGAACATCTGATCCCTGGTACTCGTAGGAAAGAGCCTGTGAAAAGCTCAGGATATACGCTCGTGTTGCAAAATGGACGGAGACCAGGGGACCGGGAACAAGTCCAGCAATTGACGACACATTGAGTATCTTATTCTCCTCCTGCCGAGAACGCTGTCTCAAGAACAGCTTCGTCATTTCCGTTACCGCAACGATGTGAAGGCCAATCATTCTTAATTCTTCTTCAAAATCGGTTTCCTCAAACTTGCCGTAAACGTTAAAACCAGCATTATTCACGAGTACGCTCAGGACAATCCCCTCGTGCTCCAGGATTTTAAATACCTCGTTAGCAACTCCGGGATCGGCCAGATCTCTGGCTATGACAAATACATTGATCGAATACTTGCTTTCAAGCTCACGCTTCACTTCCTCGAGACGGGTCTCGTTTCTTGCGATGATGACTAAATTAATGCCATCCTGAGCGAGTAATTGCGCAAACCCGTTCCCGATACCACTTGTGGCCCCGGTAATAAGCGCGAATCGAGTTTGTGATGGGTTATTCACCATCGTATATTCGCCCGAATAATTCCCAAATGCCAGTGTCCGTTCCTTGGATCGGCCCTAGTATTTCGGACCAG
>JBFGQE010000011.1:0-22202 GCA_041564355.1 Gammaproteobacteria bacterium
ATCGCACGCGGCGCGCGCAACAGTGCCTCGAACAGGACGTCCGGCATGTTGATGCGTCCGATCAGGCGTCCCTCGTCCTCGACCAGCAGGGGCTTGCCGGGATAGCGGCAACGATGTTTAAGCATCTCGATCGATACCGCGTTCTCCCAGTCGATCACGCTCGGCTGCCGATCCAGCGGATCGCGACCGAAGGCCGAGCCGCGATGATTGGCTAGTCCCTCGAAATCGACGTGATGCCGGGTCTGGCACAACACGCGGGTCTTGCCCACACCGGTCAACCCGCTGACGCAAACCAGCGGAATGTCGCGTAGCGAACGCTCCAGCTCGTCGATCAAGAACCGCCGCATCGCCTTGTAGCCGCCATTTACCAGTGGATAGTCGACCCCTGCTTCTCGTATCCATTGCTGCGTCGTGCGCGAGCGCAGGCCTCCGCGAAAACAGTACAGGTAACCTTTCGGATGCGACGCGCAAAATTCGAGCCATTGTCGCAGCCGCGCGGCGCGAATTTCCGGGGTCGCGAGCGCGAGCCCGAGCCGGATCGCCTCGTCCTGCCCGGCGTTCTTGTAACGAATTCCGATCTGCTCGCGCTGCGCGTCGTCGAGCAGCGGGATATTGACCGCCGTGGGAAACGCACCCCGCTCGAATTCGACCGGCGCACGCACGTCCATCAACGGCGCGTCGTCGAGAAACAGCCGACGATAGTCACTGGTATCCTCAGGCATCGAACGTCGTCCCTGAATGCCTGATTTCCCAGCAGCTATGAATCCGCGGGCTACGCCTGAAATCCTCGGCAATCGTCGCGCGCGTAATGTCTTCGACCGAAAACGCGCTCGCAACGGCGTCGTCCAGCCTGAATCCGCGGCGATTAGTCGAAAACAGTAATAAGCCGTCGCTGGCCAGCAGGCGCATCGCGCGCGCGATCAGGTCGGCGTGGTCGCGCTGTATATCGAGGGTTTGCTGCATTCGCGCCGAATTCGAGAACGAGGGTGGATCCAAGAATATCAGGTCGTATTCGGGGCTCATTTCGAATTTCGCCGGATCGCTTAACAGCTCGATGATATCGGCGCGTAAAAAACGGTAACGCGCAGGATCGGTAAGCTGATTCAGCGCGTGATTTTCCTCGGCCCATTTCAGGTAGGTTGCCGACAGGTCGACATTAATTACCTCGCGCGCACCGCCCAGTCCGGCCTGCACGCCGATCGCGCCGGTATAGCAGAACAGGTTTAATACCGACTTACCCCCGGATTCGCGGTAAACGCGCTCGCGAATCGGCCGGTGATCGAGAAACAAGCCCGAATCGAGATAATCGCTCAGGTTGATCAACAGGGACGCGGCGCCCTCGCGCACCTGGAAGAACTCGTTTTGTTGCGCCTGCCTGGCGTATTGTTTTTGTCCGCGCTGGCGGCTGCGCAACTTGCAGAACAGCCGCTCTTCGGGCACCTCGAAAAGCTCGCGCACCAGGTACTTTGCCGCGTTTATACGGATAGCAGCCAGCTCCGCATCAATTGTTTTCGGCGCCTGGTATTCCTGTAAATGAAACCACTCTAAGCCGGGAGAAAGTTCGCTCTGGTAATAATCGAGTGCAAATGCAAACTCGGGCAAATCGGCATCATACAGGCGATAGCAACTGACGCTATTCTTGCGCGCCCAGCGCTGCAGGTGCTTGCGGTTTTTCACCAGGCGATTGCGCAGCGGCAGCAGCATGGCCGCGTCGGTCTCGGATACGATCTCGACGGCCGCCGGTGTCGACGCTTCCTCGACATCACCAAACTCGACGAACAGGCAATCCAGCGGGCCATTGCGCACCGGCTTACGCGTCAGGCGCGGCAGCCCCAGCCGATGCAACAGGTCCGGATTGGCCGAAATCATCGCCAGCCGGGCCGGCGCCAGACGCAGCACCGTGCGCCCGAGATCGGCATAGAGTTCAGCCAGTCCGGCCTCGGACTGCAAGCGCTGGCCCCATGGCGGGTTAACCATGACCAGGGTTTGCCGATCGGTCGGCGGCAAGGAGAGCTCGGCGACCTGCTGGTGTGAAAATTCGATCAGGTCGGCCACGTCGGCGCGCGCCGCGTTGGCGCGCGCGATCTCAAGCGCGGACGCGTCATAATCGCTGGCATAGATCTCTTGCACGGCGCGACGATCGATCGCTTCACGAGCCTGTTCACACAGTTCCTCCCAGAGCTGCGCGTCGTGCCTGCGCCATTGCTTGAAAGCGAAATATCCGCGAGCAATGCCGGGCGCGATATTTGCCGCGATCATCGCAGCCTCGATCGCGAAAGTACCGGAACCGCACATCGGGTCGAGCAGACGCAGCCTCGTTGCCGAATCACGACTCCAGCCGGCCTGCGTGAGCAATGCCGCGGCGAGGTTCTCCTTTAACGGCGCGCCGCTGTGTTGTTGGCGATAACCTCGCCGATGCAGACTGTCGCCGCTTAAATCCAGACTGATCGTCGCGCGATTACGGTGAATATTGATGTGCACCTGGGTATCGGGCTGCTTTTTTTCGACCACCGGGCGGCTGCCGCTCGCGGCGCGGAACTGGTCGACAATCGCGTCCTTGGTTTTCAGCGCGACAAAATGATTGTGCGTGAGCTTCGAGCGCGACACGGTCGCGGCAACCGCGAGGCTGTCGCGCGCTTGCAGGTGCTCGCTCCAGTCGATTTCGGATACCGCCGCGTACAGCTCGGCCTCGTCCGCCGCGGCAAATCTTGCAAGCTCGCAAAATACCCGATTGGCAAGACGCGAGTGCAGACAAATGCGATAGGCACTGTCGAGCGCCCCGCTGACCTCGACGCCGCCGTATACCTTTTTCGCACCTGCCGACGTGTCCCCCAGCAACTCGCGCAATTCGTGAAACAACAGGGTCTCGAAACCCCTGGGGCCGGTGATAAAAAGCTTAAGGTTTTGCATCTTGGGGAGTAACGGGTCACCGCTCGAGCGTGTAATCAATCCTTCGATCGGAAAATGGCTAGCTGGCGGGATTTTATGACAATAGTCTCAGTTTTTTTTCCCGATTTTGGCCTATTATAATAACACTTCTACTTCGTTTGAGAACGTTGCCAGGATGAATCGTTCAGACAAGCGTGAGAAATCCGATCAAAAGCCGGGGGCCGAACTGTTCGCGGATATCACGAGCCTCAGCAAGCGACTCGTTACCGATTTGCTCGTGCGGATGATCGAGAGCGCGGAAAATTACCATAGCTGGAGCCTCTCCGACGAGGACGGCACCCGCGTGGTCAAATTGATCCGTCACAAGCAGCGCATCATCTGTTCGTCGTTCACTTTTCAGCTGAACAAGCATTTCACCGAATTCAAGGAAGGGGGCAACAACCCGGACCAGGAAAAAAACGCGCGCGACTGGCAAAAACTCGGCCTCGTCGGCAATTACGACACGCTGGAGATCGAAGAATTGCAGGGTATTACCCGGCGTTACGATGACGCTTTCAAGGATTTCGACCGCACCATCCTGAAACGCCTGCAGGCCTGCATCAAGCGCTCCCGCGCGAGTGTCTACGAGAATCCCTTGCAGGTAAAGCGCTTGTGCGAATCCTTCCAGTACGCCATCGATAGTCTTAATCTCGAGGTCAATTGCAAGGTGGCGCTGTATCACCTGTTTGCCGATCGTTTTATCGAGGCGCTCGGCCCGCTGTATCGCCGCGTCGACCAGGCGTTGCTCGATCACGGTATGTTGCCCGACCTACCCCCGGCGCAAATCCATTTACGCAACATCGATGGCTTGAGCGAAGCGAATCCCCCGGCGACCTTCAGCCCGGACCAGAGTGCCAGCCTGCTGATGCTGTTACAGCAGTTCAAGGAAAAAACGCGCCAGTCGAGCAGCGACTACAAGAATGTGTTTCCCGAGCTGAAGCAGAGCTTTTCTCGCTACGGCCTGGCCGATTATGACGAGCAAATCGATCAGCTCGGCATGATCTTTAAACTGATCTTCGAAGACGAAGACCTGCCGCGGCCGATCAAGCAGCAACTCGGCAGGCTGCAGGTCTACGTGTTTATTACCGCGATCCAGGAAGACGGATTCCTGCGCCGCTCGAGCAACCCGGCGCGCCGCCTGCTCGATGGCATCATCAGCAGGGAGGTCGAAATCGCCCGCGGAGATAACCCCGAATTTTCCGGCGTGCGCTTCATTCGCGAATACATCGACGGTCTCGCCAGTCGGGAGTTCATTACCATCGAGAGCTATAGCGAGATGCTCGACGGTTACCTCGAATTCCTGAAGAAGAACGAGACCGAGACGCGTCACGCGCGACGCGCCGAAGCCGCGCGCAAGCTGTTGCCGATAGTGAAAAGCCGGCTGTCCGATATTACCCAGGCACTGCGCCACCAGGGCACGTCGATGATCCTGTTCGAAAAGGTCTGGCTGCCTTTGATGGTACAGATTGCGTTGCAAAGAGGCATGGACTCCGATCCCTGGCACCGAACGATTGCAATGGTCAAGAAACAGGTCTGGTCGCTGATCCCGAAGACGGACGAAACCGAGCAGGCGGAATTACTCAAGGCCCTGCCCCAGGTAGCGCATTCGCTGCATCGCGCGATGCGCAGCCTGAAGCTGGAGCAGCAGGATGTCGTCGAGAAAACGGCGCATAACATCAGCGAGAAAAAACGCCGCAGTCGCCCGTTGGGCGCGCAATCCTTCGACCAGGGAAAAGAAGACACGACCGAGTTCGACGCAATGATGCAAACCGGCGTATTCCAGGTTTCTCCCGATATGATCGAGGCCTTGAACTCGGTTAAATCGCAACCACCCAAGAAGCTCAATCAGGTTAACACGCTGAATACCGGCGACTGGTTAAGCATCAAGCAGGACGGCAAGTCCATACTGGCCAAGCTGGCCTGGAAAGCCGAGGATTCCAACCTGTTTATTTTCGTCGATCGAGATGGCAAACGCGTGGGCGAGTTCAATGCGGAAGACCTGACGAAGAAATTCGAGTCAGGCGAAGTGTCGACCGATGCCGGCACGGCAGACTCGGAAAAAACCCGCTTCAGTTTTATGACCCAACTGCGCTAACGCGCGGTTGCGGCCTAGACGCCGAGCATCAACCTCGCGGGATCTTCAAGCACGTTCTTGATCGTGACCAGGAACTGTACTGCTTCCTTGCCGTCGACGATACGATGATCATAGGTTAGCGCGAGGTACATCATCGGTCGCACGACCATCTCGCCGTCGATCACTACCGGACGCTGCTGAATTGCGTGCATGCCGAGAATCGCCGACTGCGGAGGATTCAGGATCGGCGTAGACAGCATCGAACCGAAGATGCCGCCGTTGGTAATACTGAACGTCCCGCCGGTCAACTCCTCGATTCCGATTTTACCGTCACGCGCGCGAGCGCCCATGTCGCGGATCGACTTTTCGATCTCGGCGTAACTCATCTGGTCCGCGTCTCGCAGGATCGGCACGACCAGACCGCGGTCAGAACTCACCGCGATACCGATATCGAAGTAGTCATGGTAAACGATATCGTTGCCATCGATCGACGCGTTCACCGCGGGGAAGCGCTTCAGCGCTTCGACCGCAGCGGCGGTAAAAAACGACATCATGCCGAGCTTGACCCCGTGGGTCTTCTCGAAAGCCTCCTTGTACCGCGCGCGCGTATCCATCATCGGCTCCAGGTTGACCTCGTTGAAGGTGGTCAACATGGCCGCCGTATTTTGCGCCTGCTTCAATCGTTCGGCGATTTTCGCGCGTAATCGGCTCATCGGCACACGGCGATCGTTGCGTCCGGGCAACGTCGCGACGGGTGCCGCCGGTGCCGCCGCTGGCGCCTTGTCCGGAGCCGACGCGGGCTGTTCACGCAGGTGACGCTCCACGTCCTTTTTCAGGATTGCGCCTTTTTTGCCGGTACCCTCGACGTCGTTTACGGTCAAATCGTTTTCGCTGAGCAGCTTACGCACCGCCGGGCTTGCGCGGCTGGCCGCTGCATCCTCTTCGGCATCGTCACCATCGTCCGCAGCTAGTGCTTGCGCCGGCTCTTCGGCGGCCGTCGCCGGGGCACTCTCCGCGGTCGGCGCCGCGCTGCCGTTACCCTTGGCGGCGTCGGTATTGAGCACGCCGAGCACATCACCGCTTTTGACGGTGTCCCCGGTTTCAAAGGCGATGGATTCGATTACGCCGGCCTTGCTGGCGGTAATTTCGAGCACGACCTTGTCGGTTTCCAAATCGACAATGTTTTCCTCGGCGGCAACCATGTCGCCGACTTTCTTGTGCCAGTCCCCCAGCGTTCCCTCGGTAACCGACTCGGGTAACGCGGGAACCTTGATCTCTAACTGCATAATCTGCTCCAGTCGCTTTATTCTATTTTTGTCTTAATCCAGCTTGTCGGAATACTCGGCTTCGAATGCATCCTTGACCAGTTTGGCCTCCTGCTCGAGGTGCAGCGCCATATAGCCCGCCGCGGGTGAAGCCGCCGAAATCCGCCCAGAGTATTGTACCTGTATCGGCGCAAAAATCTCATTCAGCCGGCTTTTAAATTCACGGAAAGTTCCCTGGTTACGCGGTTCGTCCTGGCACCAGACGACATTCTCCAGAGCCGGATAACGTTCGTGGACCGCGTTCAAATCGACTTTCGGGAACGGGTACAGTTGCTCGACGCGCACGATTGCCGTGGTGTGATCGTACTCGTGTGCGCGGGTTTCGTAGAGCTTGAAATAAATCTTGCCACTGCACAGAATCAGGCGCTTGACCTTTGAATCGTCCACCTCGTCGATTTCCGGGATGATTTTCTGGAACTCTCCCTCGCTGTAGGCGCTCAGTGGTGACACCGCCGATTCGTGTCGCAACAGGCTCTTCGGCGTCATGACTACCAGCGGCTTGCGAAACTTGCACAGCATCTGGCTGCGCAACAGGTGGAATATCTGCGCCGGAAGCGTCGGCTGGACGACGCGCATGTTGTGTTGCGCACAGAGCTCGAGGTAACGCTCGATGCGCGCCGATGAGTGCTCGGGGCCCTGCCCCTCGTACCCGTGCGGCAATAGCATGACCAGACCGCTGAGGCGGCCCCATTTCATCTCGCCGGAGCTGATGAACTGGTCGATAACCACCTGGGCACCGTTGGCAAAATCGCCGAATTGCGCCTCCCAGATCACCAGCGCGTTCGGATCGGTCGAGGAATAGCCATATTCGAAACCAAGCACCGCTTCCTCGGAGAGAAAAGAATTGATTACCTCGAAGCGTGGCTGATCCTCGGCCAGAAACTTCAGGGGCTTGTATATCTCGCCGGTCTCCTGGTCGTGCAGGGCGGCATGACGATGGAAAAAAGTGCCGCGTTCGCTGTCCTGCCCGGACAGGCGGATACGAAAGCCGTCGTTGAGCAGAGTCGCGTATGCCAGCGTCTCGGCAAATCCCCAGTCTCCCGGGATTTCGCCTTTGAGCATCTTTTCACGGTTCTCCATGATCTTCTTGACCCGCGAGTGCAGCTTGAACCCCTCGGGCAGGGTCAGCATGCGTTTGCCGAGGCTTTGAATCGTGTCGGCCTCGACCGCGGTCCCGGGCGTGATGTTCACGTCGCCGTCATGCAGTCCCGCCCAGTCTCGCGCGGTGCTGGCCTCGAGGCCCGAAATCACGTTCAGCGCCACCGCGCCGCCCTCGTCCAGCGCACGCCGGTAGTCCTCGACCATCTGGTCGATTTTTTCGCGCGTGGTAAAGCCCTCGTCGACCAGGCGCTGCGCATGCAGATCGACAATGCGCGGGTGCTTGCGGATCGCCTGGTACATCAGCGGCTGGGTGACCGCCGGCTCGTCGGCCTCGTTGTGGCCGTGGCGACGGTAGCAGACCATGTCGATGACGACATCCTGCTGAAAAGTTTCACGATACTTGACCGCAATCTCGGCAATGAATACGCAGGCCTCCGGGTCGTCCCCGTTGACGTGGAAGATCGGCGCCTGCACCATGCGCGCAACCTCGGTGCAGTACAGCGTCGAACGCACGTCGCGCGGATTGCTGGTGGTGAAACCGATCTGGTTGTTGACAATGATGTGGATCGTACCGCCGGTCTTGTAGCCGCGCGTTTTGCACATGTTGAAGGTTTCCATGACCACGCCCTGCCCGGCAAAGGCCGAGTCACCGTGGATCAGCACCGGCAACACGTCGTTGGTCTTGCGATCGTTGAAGCGCCGCTGGCGCGCGCGCACCGAGCCCTCGACGACCGGGTCGACGATCTCGAGGTGCGACGGGTTAAACGCGAGCGCAAGATGCATCGGGCCCGAGTCGGTATAGATATCCGACGAGAATCCCTGGTGGTACTTGACGTCGTAGTTATAGCGATCGCTAATCTCGACATTGCCCTCGAACTCGTCGAACAGGTTGCTCGGCATCTTGCCGAAGATGTTGGTCAGGACGTTCAGCCTCCCGCGGTGTGCCATGCCGATCACCACTTCGTGGGTCTGGGTGACCCCCGCCTGTTGCACGACGCGGTCAAGAATCGGGATCAGCGACTCACCGCCCTCGAGGGAAAAACGCTTTTGTCCGATGTAGCGCGTATGCAGGTATTTTTCGAGATTTTCCGCGGCAATAATCCGGTCGAGTATCCGGTTGCGCCGGCCCTCGCGAAAGTTCGGTGACGCGAGCGAGGTCTCGAGTTGTACCTGGATCCAGCGCTTCTGCGCTCGATCCTCGATGTGCATATACTCGCTGCCGACCGTCCCGCAATAGGTTTTCTCGAGGCGATCGATAATATCGCGCAACGTTGCTTCCTCGACGCCGAACAGCGATCCGGTGTTGAAAACCGTATCGAGATCCTCCTCGCCGAGCTTGTTCCCGGCCAGCGTCATTTCCTTGATTTCCGGGATCGGTGACAGGCTTAACGGATCGAGACGTGCCTTTTGATGCCCCTTGACGCGGTAGGCATTGATCAACTGCAGCACCGATACCTGTTTCGCGTCGTGCTCGTGCAACACGTCGCCGCTGACCAGCGCTGCACCGTTGCGCCGTTTCATCACCGCGCTTTTCATCTGTTGCTGGATTTCGAGGTGATCCGCGTCCGGCGCCAGTTCGCCGTTTTTCAGTGATTCGAACCAGCTGCGCCAGTTCTCGTCGACGTCGGCTTCGTTTTTCAGGTAGCGGGAATATAATTCTTCGATAAAGACGGCATTGTTGCCGAAGAGATAGCTCTCTTCCTGCATTTTTTTCATGCTCATGACTGCTTATCCGTGGGCCGGTTCATAGGTTGCTGCGGCGATCGTCCATTGCTTCAATGTTAGCCGATGTTTTGGTTTTCACTGGCGTTTTATTCCGCCACGTAACCATGCGCAGAATCGGTGCGATTGTCAATATCGATCAACCCGCGCGGGGCGGGCCGAATCTTGCTGTTTTTAATTCGTACGGCGCTGTTAGAATACCCCATCCCGAAACTGGACGGCTTGAATGGCGCAATACATTTTTACCATGAGCGGAGTCGGCAAGGTGGTGCCGCCGCAAAACGAGATACTCAAGGATATTTCGTTGAACTTTTTCCCCGGCGCGAAAATCGGCGTGCTCGGCTATAACGGTGCCGGCAAGTCGACCCTGTTGCGCATCATGGCCGGTGTGGATACCGAGTATATCGGCGAGGCGCGGCCGCAAAGCGGAATTCATATCGGTTACTTGCCGCAGGAGCCCGAACTCGACGCCTCGCTCGACGTCCGCGGCAATGTCGAACAGGGTGTTGCCGAAACCCGAGATCTGCTCGACCGATTCAACGCGGTCAATATGAAATTCGCCGAGCCGATGTCTGACGACGAAATGAACGATCTGCTCGCGGAACAGGCCGAGCTGCAGGAGAAAATCGAGGCGGCCGGGGCCTGGGATCTCGAGCGTAAGCTCGAAATCGCCGCCGACGCGCTGCGCCTGCCGCCCTGGGACGCCGCCGTCGAGCATCTGTCCGGCGGCGAAAAACGACGCGTCGCGCTGTGTCGCCTGCTGCTGTCCAATCCCGACATGCTGATTCTCGACGAACCGACCAACCATCTCGACGCCGAATCGGTCGCCTGGCTGGAGCGTTTTCTGCAGGATTTTCCGGGCACCGTGGTCGCGGTAACCCACGACCGCTACTTTCTCGACAACGGGGCCGGCTGGATTCTCGAGCTCGAACGCGGCCACGGCATTCCCTGGCAGGGCAATTATTCGTCCTGGCTGGAGCAGAAACAGCAACGCCTCGCCCACGAGGAGCGCGCGGAAAAGGCACGGCGCAAATCGATGCAGGCCGAGCTCGAATGGGTGCAGTCGAATCCGAAGGCACGCCAGTCGAAAAGCAAGGCCAGGCTCAAACGATTCGAAGAATTGTCATCGCAGGATTACCAGAAACGCTCCGAAACCAGCGAACTCTACATTCCGCCCGGACCGCGCCTCGGCGACGTTGTCGTCGAGATCGAGAACGGGCGCAAGGCCTACGGCGACAAGTTGCTTTACCAGAACCTCGACTTTAAGCTGCCGCGCGGCGGGATCGTGGGCATAATCGGCCCGAACGGCGCGGGCAAGACCACCCTGTTCCGCATCATGGTTGGCCAGGAAACGCTCGATGACGGCACGCTCAGGATCGGCGACACGGTAAAAATCGCTTATGTCGATCAGTCACGCGACGATCTCGACGGCAGCAAGACCGTCTGGGAAGAACTCTCCGACGGGCTCGACAATATCGTCGTCGGCAGCTACGAGGTGCCTTCTCGCGCCTATGTGTCGCGCTTCAACTTTCGCGGCGCGGCGCAGCAGAAATTCGTCAAGGATTTGTCCGGCGGGGAGCGCAACCGGCTGCACCTGGCGAAACTGCTCAAGAGCGGCGGCAACCTGCTGTTGCTCGACGAACCGACCAACGACCTCGACGTCGAAACCCTGCGCGCGCTGGAAGAAGCGATTCTCGATTTTCCCGGTTGCGTTGTCGTCATTTCGCACGATCGCTGGTTTCTCGACCGCATCGCGACGCATATTATCGCCTTCGAAGGCAACAGCGAGGTCTATACTTACGAGGGCAATTACTCCGAGTACGAGACGCATCGCAGGCAGCGCCTCGGCCAGGACGCCGAGCAACCGCACCGTATCAAGTATCGCAAGCTGGAAGTCTGATGTCCGATTTCGACAAGTTGTTCAAACGCCTCGACCTGCTGCTGGACCGGGTTGAAAAGTGGCTGCCGCAAAAAACCGACATTCGCACCGAACCCGGTTTCCAGGCCTACCGCTGGAGCAGCTACGGGCTCGACGGAATCGCCGAGTTCGACCGTGTCGACAAGGCCGAGCTGCTGCATCTCGAGCGACAGAAAAACCTGCTGTTTCGCAATACGGCGCAATTTCTCGACGATCAGCCGGCCAACAACGCGCTGCTCTGGGGAGCCCGCGGCACCGGCAAATCCTCGCTGATCAAGGCGCAGCTGACCGAGTTCCAGGAGCGGGGCCTGTGCGTGGTCGAAATCCCCAAGTCAGCGACCGGCGAGCTGTTCGAAATAATCCGCACGCTCGCCGCCGACGGGCGCAAGTTCATCATTTACCTCGACGACCTGTCGTTCGAAGCGCATGACGATTCGTACAAGGCGCTGAAAGCCTGCCTCGAGGGGTCGCTGCAGCCGCAGCCCGACAACGTGGTGATATACGCGACCTCGAACCGGCGTCACTTGATGCCGGAAAGCATGCAGGATAATCTCGACAGCACGATGGTCGACGGGCAGTTGCATCCGAGCGACAGCATCGAGGAGAAGATATCCCTGTCCGATCGTTTCGGCCTGTGGCTGTCGTTTCACCCATTCACGCAGGACCAGTATCTCGCCGTGGTCGAGCAAAGCCTGCAGGCGCGAGGCCTCGAGATGGAAGAGGACGCGCGGCTCGAATCGATTCGTTTCGCCACCAGTCGCGGCTCGCGCAGCGGACGCATCGCGGTGCAGTTCGCGGCTTACTGGGAGAGCCTGCGCTGACCCGTCCTAGCGCATCGTGAAAGGATCCGCCATCGGTTCGGTCGAGGTGTTGATCCAGACCGTCTTGGTTCGCGTGTAATCGTAGATCGTATCGACGCCGCTCTCGCGTCCGGGTCCGCTGTTCTTGAAACCGCCGAACGGCGCAATCGGGGATATGACGCGATAGGTATTTACCCAGACGATGCCCGACTGGATCGCGTCCGAAACCCTGATCGCGCGCGCAATGTCATTCGTGAATACGCCTGAACCCAGGCCGAAATCCGAATTATTCGCCATCTCAATGGCTTCTTCCTCGGTATCGAACGACAGCGCCGACAGGATCGGGCCGAACATTTCCTCGCGCACGGTGCGAATATCCTGGTGCGGACAGTCCAGGATCGTCGGGGTGTAATACCAGCCCGCGTCGAAACCTTGCGGACGGCTGCCCCCATGCAGCAGCTTCGCGCCCTCGCCGATCGCGTCCTCGACCGACTCGCTGATATGGTCGAGTTGTTCGCGGGTACACAGCGGACCGACCTGGGTTTCGTCTCCGAGCGGATCACCGATTCGAATTCGTTGCGCGCGTTCAACCAGCTTTTCGAGCACCTGTTCGCGAATCGACGACTGGATGAAAACGCGCGACCCGGCCACGCAACTCTGCCCGGTAGCGCCGAAGTTGCCGGCGATAATACCGTTCACCGCGCCTTCCAGGTCGGCGTCTTCGAATACCAGGATCGGCGACTTGCCGCCCAGTTCGAGCGACACCACGGCGAAATTTTCCGCGGTATTGCGCACGATGTGGCGGGCGGTTTCCGGGCCGCCGGTAAAGGCAACGCGCGCCACGTCCGGGTGACTGGTCAGCAGGCGCCCGCAGGGCTCGCCGTAACCGGTGATCACGTTGATCACACCGGGCGGAAAACCGGCTTCCTCGACGATACGCGCAAATTCGAACATCGGCGCCGGAGCCGCTTCCGAGGCTTTGAGCACCACGGTATTGCCTGCCGCAAGCGCGGGACCGAGCTTGGTCGCGGTGAGGAACATTTGCGCGTTCCACGGCACCACCGCGGCAACCACGCCGATCGGCACGCGCTTGGTGTAAACATGCATGCTCGGCTTGTCGATTGGCAACGTCGCACCCTGGATCTTGTCGGCCAGGCCAGCGTAGTAGTAATAGTAGTCCGACACGTAACCGGTCTGCGCCCGGGTTTCTTTCGCCAGTTTGCCGCTGTCGATGGTTTCGATTTCACCCAGGTGTTCGGCCTGCTCCGCGATCAGGTCGCCGAGACGACGCAGCAACTTGCCGCGCTGGGTTGCGTTCATTGCGGCCCAGGCCCCGGAATGCAGGGCTCGTTTCGCCGCCGCGACCGCGCGATTGACCTCGCTCTCGCCAGCGACCGCCGCGGTTGCCCAGACCTCGCCTGTTGCCGGATTGATCGACTCCAGCTGCTGCCCGTCGGCGGCGTCGCACCACTCCCCATCAATGTACATCTGATAGTGCTTCATTGGCATATCCTCGCTAAATCTCCGGCAGAGACTAGCGCTAAATCCACCCGGAAAAAAGCGAATTGAATGAATTCGCGTTACTATTGTTTTCGATATTCACGGCCGGAACCTGGACCAGATGGCAAACAAACCAGCTGCAAACAGCCCCAATCCTGGCGCCGAGGCGGCGATGCGACGCCATATCGACGCCATTCGGCGAGTTAGCGTCGTGCACGATTACGCGTATGACATCGACCGACTGTTGCAGGAAAAGCTGTCGATGATGGCCGATCGCTGCGCCATGGTACTGGATGTCGGCCAGTCCACCCGTCAGCGGCGAAATCTATTCGAGGCGACCAGGTTTGAGACCATGGATATTAATTGCGGTGATCCGCCACCCGACATCATCGACGACATCTGTGCCCCGGGACGCATCGAAGCCAACCGTTACGACGGTATCGTTTGCCTTTCCGTGCTGGAACACGTTTACGATCCGTTCGCCGCTATCGATTCGATTCACCGCCTGTTGCAACCCGGTGGGTGCCTGCTGTTGCATCTGCCTTTCCTGTTTCGCTACCACGCACCGGCTGACCTGAATTTCGCCGATTGCTATCGCTTCAGTCGCGACGGCGTCGCCTGGTTGCTTCGCGATTTCAACCAGGTAACCCTGTATTCGGTTCGCGGGCCCTACTCGAGCATTTTTAACCTGCACAGGTTCTGGAAAAACCGAATCGAAAAGCATTGCGGCATGACGCCGTCGCGCTGGCTGGATAGAATCGGCCTGTCGTTTTTTCGTCGCCCGACCAGCGATTTACAGGTATCCGGATACTACGCCTGGGCGCTTAAATAAGCTCTCGGCCACTGGTACAACCCTTGAAAAGTGGCGTCTTGCATGCCAATCTTTGGTATCGACCGTTGTAAACGCGTGTTGACGTTTGGAGCACTTGGCTTGGATCTCGCAGAAGAGACAGATTTACTCCGCAAAATTCCGATGTTCGCCGGAATGGACACCTCGAAGCTGAAGCTATTGGCTTTCGCCAGCGAGATCGTGTCCTTCGACGATGGCGACATCGTGTTCAACAGTGGTGACAGCGCCGACTTCGCCTATGTCATCATGGACGGCGCGGTCGATATCATTACCGAGACCGATGCCGGCCCGATCGTGATTGGCATGCTGCAACAAAACCAGCTAATCGGCGAACTCGGTTTGCTCAATAACGCGCCGCGTAATGCGACGCTGATCGCACACGGTAACCTGCGTGCGATGAAAATCACTGGTGAAATGTTTTTCCGACTGTTGCGCGAAAATTCCGAAGTCGCGCTCGACGTCATTCGTATGTTGAGTGACAAGCTGAGTCGTTCGCACGCCCGGGTTGAAGAGCTGCAGCAACAGATCAACCAGCAGCAGGATGACGATTAATGTCGCCAGTGGATCCGGGGGAACCTGGCGGGCGGCGTGAAAGATTCGAGGCCCTGTGGCGACGTAACCTGATCGAGGGCGCGGCCGACGAGGGCAGTTCGGTCTACCAGCGCCTCGAGGACGCCTACAACGAACCGCATCGCCACTACCACAGCATGCAGCACATCGACCATTGCATCGAAATGCTCGACGACTGTCGCGCGCTGCTGCGGCAACCCGACCTGGTCGAACTCGCGATCTGGTTCCACGACGCTATCTTCGTGCCCGGCGATGCCGACAACGAGGCGCGCAGTGCCATGCTGTACCAGGAACTTGCGCAAAATGCGCATCCTGACGAGTATCGCAAGCGTATACCGCGCATGATCATGGCTACGCTGCACGACGGCAATGCCCTGGAAGACGACGATACCCATTACCTGGTCGATATAGACCTGTCCAGTTTCGGTTTACCCTGGGAAGACTTTCTACGCGACAGCCTTAACCTGCGGCGTGAGAACCAGAAAACCGAAGACGAGGATTACTATCGAGGTCAATTCGGTTTTCAGCGCGCCCTGCTCGCACGCGAGCAGTTTTTCCGTACCGAGTTCTTTCGCCAGCGTTTCGAATCGCGCGCAAGAGACAACCTGGCGCGTTACTTCGAGCATCTCGAGCAACAACAGGACTAGCCCGCTGATCCGGGATTACCGGCGTTCCCGCGAAGCGTGAAAACCCGCACCGGTCGATTCAGCCCGCGCACCGCAACCTCCCCCAGTTCCTCGAACTCGAAGTCTCCGTCCTCTATCGCGGCCAGCGTGCTGTCGGAAACGAGGATCCGGGTTCCGTAATCCTTGTTCAGTTGCTCCAGTCTTGCGGTTAAATTGACCTGGTCGCCGTGCACCGTGTAACTGACGCGGTCCCCGGAGCCGACGAGACCACCGACGATCTTGCCGGTATTGATCCCGATGCGCGTGTTGAAATGCACGCCGTCGCCGAATTCGACGCCAGCCAGCACCTGCTGTATCTCCAGCGCGGCGCGAACCGCATTGCCGGCATGATTCGGGTCCGGCCGGGGCACGTTGAAGGTCGCCAGTACGGCGTCCCCCTGGAACTGACTGATCGCACCGCCATGGGCGCTGATCGGTTCCGCAATCAACGTGAAATAGCGGTTCAGGGCTTCGATCAATTGCTCCGGCGACAGCTTCTCGCTTATCGAGGTAAATCCCTCTATGTCGGTGAACAGAATCGTGCACTCGCTGACGTCGCCTTTGCCGGTAATCGCTCCCTCTTCCGACTGGATCACGCGCTGGGCAACCTCCTCGGGCACGAAACGGGACAGGTCACGCACCGCGCTGCCCTCGACAACCGATTCCGCGAGCAGTATTCGCGCGCGATGCAATGCCAGCGCCAGCACCCCCGTCACCATTAGAATCGATACGATTTTATCGAACTCCGCGCCGATCAGCACCGCGTTGGACGTCATGTACTCGATGTAGTCTCGCGTAATCATGCTGTTTGCCGGGTCGCTGAAGAGAACGTAGAGCACCATGAGAATCCAACCGATCGCCGCGCTGATACCGGTCGCGATGACGAATCGCGGGTCGAAATGCAGCGCGCGTATGCTGATAAATATGAACAGGTACAGCAGCGTCGGCGCCTTCAGGTAAAAAGACGGGGGCTGCTCGTACTGCAGGTGAAAGCTCCAGATGAGCCCCATCAGCAGCGCGATATCGGCCACCGCGGAAAGATAAAGCATCCAGTCGGGCAGGCGCCGCCGCAGCGCCAGGTACAGGCGGATCAGGCTGAATGCGAGATACGCTGACAAAACCCACGGCACCGGGGCAAACTCGGCGTCCATGGAAAAGGTTTTCGGCGACAGTGCGTAGAGCAGGCCGAATATGGACACGACGACCAGCTGGATGATGCTGATCAACACCTCGCTGCGTTCCTGCTGGTCCTGGATCGATCGTCGCAGTCGTTCCGGCAGGCGCTCGCCCTCGTACTTGCCGCGCAGTGCCGGCAGGTAGGTAGCCAGGCTGCGCGGTGTCAACTTTTCGCTCAATGCAAGCTCCTGGATCGAATCAATAGCCACATCATGATAGGACTTTAACAGTTGTCAATGATTCCGGGGTTTACCGAGAAAATTGATCCTCGACAGTGCGTTTCTTGCGATTTCGGTGTAGTCTGCATCTGCGGAAACGCCAGGTACTGAAATTATGACGGAAAGACTGGATCAGTCCCGGATTCTAATCTATAGCCACGATTCGTTCGGCTTGGGCCATTTACGTCGTTGTCGCTCGATCGCGCACTCGCTGGTTGCGCGATTCAAGGGCCTGTCCGTGCTAATCCTGTCGGGCTCGCCGATCATCGGCAGCTTCGATTACAAGGCGCGCGTCGATTTCGTGCGGATTCCGGGCGTGATCAAGCTCAAGGACGGGGAATACACCTCACTGGGTCTGCATATCGATCTCGAGCAAACGCTGCAAATGCGCGAGTCCATCATTTATCACACCGCGCAAAGCTTCAAACCCGATATCTTTATCGTCGACAAGGAGCCTACCGGGCTCCAGGGTGAGATCACCAGCACACTGGAGATGCTGCGCCAGGCAGGTTCGATCAACGTGCTTGGTCTGCGTGACGTCATGGATGAGTCGACCCAGCTGAAAGCCGAGTGGGAACGTAAGCAGGTCACACCGGTGCTGAAAAAGTTTTACCACGACATCTGGGTATACGGTCTTGGTGAAATGGGAAGTCCGATCGAGGGGCTGGGTCTCGATGACGAAATCGAACAGAAACTATCGTTCACCGGATACCTCGATCGGGAAGTACCCAGCGAACGGAACTGGGTTCCGCCGATCGATATAGAGGAACCCTACTTGCTCGTTACCGCGGGAGGCGGCGGGGATGGTGTCGACCTGATTGACTGGGTTATCCGCGCCTATGAAGCTACCGCCGGCGACCTGCAGCGCGCGGTTATCGTGACCGGACCGTTCATGCCAACCGTCGAACAGCAACGCTTTCATGAACGCTGCGAGGCGCTGGCGAACGTCGACATCATCACCTTCGACACGCACCTCGAGCTGTTGATGAAAAAAGCCACCGCGGTGGTCGCAATGGGCGGCTATAACACCTTCTGCGAGATCCTGACGCTGGACAAACCCGCGCTGATCGTACCCCGCTCGGTGCCGCGACAGGAGCAGCTGATTCGCGCAGAGCGCGCGCTGAGATTGGGCTTGATCCGAATGCTGAACCCGGCCGAAGGTCGTGATGCTAGCGCGATGATCAATGCGCTGCACGGGCTGGCAAATCAGGCCAGACCGTCGTCGCGGCAGATCGAAGGCCTGCTCAGCGGCCACGACAATATAGCCGAAATGGTGCGCCAGTACCTCGAACCCGAAGGCCAGCTTACCAGCGTCTCCGCCTGAACCCCGCGGCGTCCGCTGTATCGATGCGCATCCTGATCTGTGTCCAGCATTTACTCGGCATCGGGCACCTGCAGCGGGCCTTGCAACTCGCCGGCGGGCTCGCACAAGCCGATTTCCGCGTCGACCTGGTATCCGGGGGCATGCCCAGTGCACTTCCGGTACCGTCCGGTGTCTGCCTGCATCAGCTACCGCCTTTGCGCTGCGCGGACGGTCATTTCGACCGCCTGCTAGACGAGACCGGCAACGAAATCGACACCGACTGGCAAGATCGACGCAAACGGCAACTGTTGGAGCTGTATGCCACGGTCTCGCCCGACGCGCTGATTACTGAGACCTTTCCGTTCGGCCGGCGCATGCTGCGCTTCGAAATGCTGCCGTTGCTCGAGGCCGCGCGCGCGAGCAGAACCTGCCGCGTCGTCGTCGCGTCGATTCGGGATATTCTGCAGCCGAAGTCCAAAGCCGGGCGCAATGAAGAGATCGTCGACCTGGTGAGACATTTTTACGATCACGTCTTGATCCACGGCGACGCCAGGCTCGCGCCACTGGGAGCGAGTTTCAGCCTGGCCGCAGCGGTTGCGGACCGGGTCAGTTACAGCGGCTATGTCTGCCGCGACGCGCCGGCCCCGGCAGCGTCGAGTAATATCCGCAACGAGATAATCGTGTCGGCGGGCGGCAGCGTTACCGGACTGCGGCTGCTGCAGACTGCAATCGAAGCTCGCGCATCGTCATCGCTGGCCAAAGCCCCGTGGCGCCTGCGGGTCAGCCCGTCGATCGATGCGGCCGATTTCGCCGCTCTACGCGCCCGCGCAGGCAGCGGCGTCATCGTCGAGCGCAATCAGGGTGATCTCCAGGCCCGGCTGCAACAGGCGAGACTGTCGATCTCGCAGGCCGGCTATAACACGGTCTGCGAGATCCTGTCGTCGTCGACGCCGGCGGTTCTGGTGCCTTATGCCGAGGCCGATGAAATGGAACAATCGATTCGCGCCGCGATTCTGCATCGTCGCCAGCGCGTGGTTGCGCTCGCCGAAACCGAGCTCGGCCCGCAATCTCTGGCGGCGGCAATTGACCAGGCGCTCAAACTGGACACCCGGCTCGAGGTTGATCTTGACGGGGTTCGGCAAAGCGTTCGCCTGATGCGCAGCTGGCTGGATGAAGCGGCTACCTGCGCATGACCGGGCGCGCGGACAAGGCCTGGAACTGGCTGCAGCGTGAACTCGATCGCTGGGCCGAAGCCGGCCTGCAGGCTCGTTTCTGGTGGCGCGATGACGACGCCAGCGCTCCCAGCGATGCGCTGGACCGGCTGCTTGACCTCCGCGCCGCCAGCCAGGTGCCGCTGGCACTCGCGGTTATCCCGGCCAGATTGCATGCGGATCTACCGGCGCGCCTGTCGAACTTGAATGGGGTTTGCATCATGCAACATGGCTACGCGCATCGCAGTCATGCAGGTCCCGGGGAGCGAAAACTGGAGCTTGCCGCGGGCCGCGATCGCGCGCAGACGATCGCCGAGCTGCAGCGCGGGCACGACCTGCTCCGGGCCCGTTTCACCGAGCAATTTCTTCCGGTGCTGGTGCCGCCATGGAATCGCATCGACCCGTCGCTATTGACGGAGCTGCCCGGAATCGGCCTGCGCGGGATTTCGACGATGAAAGCCCGCGACAAAGCCCGGCCCGCGCCCGGGTTGCTTCAGGTCAACGCGCATCTTGACCCGGTACACTGGCGCTCGCGGCGCGGTTTTATCGGGATTTATCCGGCCATCGCGATACTGATCCAGCATCTGGTCGCGAAACGAACCGGTTATCGTGATGACGAGGAGGCGACCGGCCTGTTGACGCATCACCTCGAGCAAAATGATGCGGTATGGTACTTCACCGCGGAGCTGTTCGAGTTCATCAATGCGCACCCCGCCGCGACATGGTGCGACGCGCCGTCACTATGGGCGACCTGAACGGTCGTCCGGCCGGCAACGAAGCATTATCCGGCGCGGTTAGACAGCGAAACCCGCAGGCGCGCAACCAGCGTATCGATTCCTTTTTGCATTGAAAAATGCTCGCGCACACGTGCCAGGCCGGCCGTGGCGAGACGTTCGCGCAACTCGGGATCGCGTGCCAGCTTCTCCAGCGCCAGGGCCAGGCCCTCGATATCCTGCTGCTCGACCAGCCAGCCGCTCTCGGCATGCAGGATCAATTCAGGAATGCCCGAAATCGATGTCGACAGACACGCCAGGCGCTGGCTCTGCGCTTCCATCAGCACGTTGGGCAGGCCATCGCGGTCACCGTCGGCCGAAATCTTGCTCGGCAGCACGAACAGGTCGGCATCACGATAATGCGCCAGCACTTCGTCCTGCGCCAGCGCGCCTGCCCAGACCACCCGCGTCTCCAGCTTCAGCTCCCTGGCCTGTGCCTGAAGTCGTTCGCGCAATTCTCCGCCTCCAATATGGGTAAACCGCCAGTGTAATGCCCGCGGCAGACGTGCCAGCGCCTGCAGCAACACATCGTAGCCTTTCTTGTCGACGGCGCGGCCCACGCTGAGCAGGCGCACCGGGGCGCCCGCATCGCTGCCGTCGCGCCGGCCACGGTTACCCTCGAATTCATCGAAACGGCTGAAATCCAGGCCATGGTACAACAGGGTGACCTTGTCCGGAGACGGATGCAGGCCGGCCAGGTAACGCAGGTTATCGCGGGTGCAGGTCACGACCCAGTCCGCGCTGGCCAGCTTGGCGCGGAGTTCGCGCTGCGGGATCGTCCAGATATCCTTGGCGTGCGCGGAAACACTCCAGGAGCGACCATCGATTCGACTGGCGTAATAGCTGACCGATGCCGGCGTATGGATGAAATGCGTGTAGTAATGAACGACGCTCGCTGGCGTTTCCCGGGCCATGACCAGCGCCTGCGCGAAGCGACGAGCGCGGTTACGCGTCGGTTCGTGCCACAGGTCGACGATAAAGGCAGCGAGCGAGCGCCAGAAGCCCGCCTTCCAACACAAGGCAAAAGCGGCGCGCAGGACCCGGGGTACATCGTCATGCACGTACTCGGGCAGATAGTAGACCGGCGCCCTGATTTCGGCGTGGATCGGATGCGTCGCCGGATCGTAAGGATGCCGCAACGAGACAATGCACAGGTTGAAGCCGCGCCGCTCCAGTTCCCGGATTTCCTGCGCCACGAAGGTTTCCGACAGGCGGGGATATCCCTTCAGAACGAGCGCGAAAGTGGGAGACATAAGCGGTATTTGATATATATCGACTGATGCGCGATAGTACACCGGCGAAACATGCCGTGCTAGCAATCCCGACGTGTCGCGATACCACAAAAACAAGACGCCGCAGCGGAGTGATATGGAGCCGTCCTTATACAGGTACATATGGAACCACAGTAGCCGGGACCAGATATTTCTGATTATCCTGTCGCTAGCCTCCCTCCCGCTAATCTACATCACGCTCGAACTGCCCAAGAAAATCGTCAACCTGCTCGAGGGTATGCCCGTACCGGAGCAAATTCTCGGTTACGATATCGATCGGCTGGACTTCCTGATGCTGCTGAGTTCCGCGTTCCTGTTCATCGTGCTGTTCAGCGGCGGCCTGAAGTACCTGCTGAACGTCTATCGCGGCGCCCTGGGCGAACGCATGTTACGCCGTTTTCGTTACGAATTATTCGAACGCATCCTGCGTTTCCCGTTGCCGCATTTCAAGCGCGTTTCGCAGGGTGAGTTGCTGCCGATGATCACCGCGGAAACCGAACCGCTCGGCGAGTTCATCGGCGAATCCTTTACCCTGCCCGTATTCCAGGGCGGCACGCTGCTGACCTATTTGTTTTTCATCTTCCAGCAGGACCTGTTACTCGGACTGGCTGCGATCGCGCTCTACCCGATTCAGCTTTACGTCATTCCGAAGCTGCAGCGACGCGTCAACGAACTCGCCAAGGAGCGTGTCGCGACTGCGCGCAACCTGTCGGGGCGCATCGGCGAAACCGTCTCCGGCATCAACGACGTGCACGCCAACGATACCGGGCACTACGAGCGGGCCCATATCAGTCAGC